>JBFFND010000178.1:0-5588 GCA_041563375.1 Gammaproteobacteria bacterium
CCAGCCTTCTGTTGCACAAAATACCTATCTGTTTCGCTCTGACTTAAGCCAAGGCTATTTTGGCTTATTCGGCATCACCGGCAGGCTCACACTCAGAAATATTTTTCTGGATGGGAATACCTTTCGTGACAGCCCAAGTGTGGAAAAAGAGCTGCTGAGTGCAGGTGTTTTCTACGGGATTGGTTATTCCACACGAAAATGGGGCATATCGGCAAGTTGGGTTAGGGAGGGCAAACGTTTTGAAACACAAGACAAAGGCCTACATTATGGATCTGTTACGGTGACTTATCGATATTGATATTACTGACCTTACCAAACGTCACAAAAGTTATTTTAAGAGTTTAAAAGTTGGTCGGATTGATCCAATAATATTCATCAAATCAGTATAAGTATAGCAGCCATAAAATGATAGAGTTTATAAAAGAGATATTGATGGAATATGGCATCGGTTATGAGGCAATTGTAGGCGTGATCACACTGATTGTGCTGTTGGCTAGCCTGTATGTCATCATAAAAAAATGAGGTTACTCAAAGTGTGAAAAATTTTTTACCTCGGACGGTTGTTGTGCTTGGTTTGGTCTCTATGCTTAATGACACTGCCAGCGAAATGATTACGCCACTACTGCCGTTGTTTCTGACGGCAACCTTAGGTGCCGGGCCTGTGATTGTTGGATTGGTCGAAGGCTTAGCGGAAGCGAGTGCCAGTATATTGAAGCTGGTTTCCGGCTGGCTGGTTGATCGGGGCTGGAACCCTAAAAAGCTAGTTGTGGGTGGTTATACCGTTTCCAATGTATCACGTCCGCTGATCGGGCTGGCACTTGGGTGGACCTCGGTCATGGTGCTGCGTTTTCTGGATCGTGTGGGTAAAGGTTTGCGCACATCCCCACGAGATACACTCATCGCCATCACCGTCGATCAGCGAATACGGGGACGCGCTTTTGGTTTTCATCGCGCCATGGATCACACCGGGGCGATGCTCGGTCCGTTGCTGGCGTTTATGCTGTTGCAAGTGGGATTTGAATTGGGCGATGTCTTTCTCACCTCACTCATTCCCGGTCTGTTGGTTATCCTGTTGGTCGTATTCGCCTTACCAACACCTGCTACACCAGTTGTTACAAAATCAACTCGGTTTCACTGGCGTGAGCTGGACAAACGCGTTCGGGCATTGATTCTGACTGCAGGGGGAATGGCCCTGGCCACGCCCCCTGAAGCGTTCTTGATATTATGGTTGAGCAATGCAGGCTTGCAGGTAGTGTGGGTACCGCTGGTATGGGCAGCTGCTCACGCTGTACGGGCAGTGATCTCGACTCCCGCCGGAATATTATCAGACCACATCGGACGAATGCCCGTAGTCATTATCGGCTGGGCTGGCAGAATCGTATTGCTGTTGGTGTTCGCGTTGTTCTCGGACGGTACCTGGTGGGTCTGGTTGCTGTTTCTTCTCTATACCGCGAGCACCGCGTTCACTGAAGGCGCGGAACGTGCCCTGATAGGCGACTTTGCACCCGAAGAGCAACGTGGCACTGTTTATGGCCTCTATCATCTTATTTGTGGCTTGTTGGCACTGCCGGGAGCTTTATTGTTCGGCGTAATATGGCAATGGATTAGTACGGGAGCGGCTTTTTATATAGCGGCTGTTTTAACTGCTCTCTCCGCAGTTGCTTTGTTTGCATTAACAAGGGAGGAGATCAAACATTAGCTACGTCCGGTCCTTGATCTCATCGTAAGTGAATGTCTATGTTGAACCGTGATACTAAAACCAAAGATATGGAAGAGCGCAACACACTCATTATCCTTCTAGTCATTAACGGTTTTATGTTCCTGGCAGAAATTATCGTGGGTATCGTTGCAGAATCCACAGCATTGATTGCCGATTAATTAGACATGTTTGCCGATGCAACGGTTTATTTAACTGCGCTCTATGCCGTTGGACAAGGTGTGGGAAGAAAAGCGAAATCGGCCTTGATGGGCGGTGTTTAGCAACTTTCCCTAGGCGTCGGTGTGCTCTATGACATTATGCGTCGATATCTTTATGGTAGTGAGCCTGAATCACTGCTTATGATTCTAATGGGGATGGCTGCCTTGGTAGCGAATATCACCTGCCTCACATTGATTTATAAATACAGAAAAGGCGAGGTTCATATGCGTGCCAGCTGGATCTTTTCCAAGAGCGATGTCGTTGCGAATCTGGGAGTCATTGCGGGCGGTCTACTAGTGGCGTATTTCAACTCCCCTTATCCCGATCTAATCATTGGATGTATCATCGTCTACATCGTGACTAGAGGTGGCATTACTATCATTCATGAAGCGAGCAAGCTCAATTGAACTTTATGCAAGTGGGTGAATTTTAAACATATCGTGTTTGATATACTTATCGAGCCAATGCTGAAGCGGCAGCAGAGATTACACCGAAATTTCTATGACTGCTTTGTCTATGTTGCCGACCTCTAAAGCCCCTGGGGAAAACCCAGGGGCTTTGTTTTAGACCTCCATCCGCTCTGAAATCTCTAGCGCATCATCTACCTCAATCCCCAGATACCTGACCGTACTCTCTAGCTTGGTATGGCCAAGAAGTAACTGGATTGCTCTCAGGTTGTGAGTCTGGCGATAAATCAGAGATACCTTGGTTCGCCTTAGAGAGTGTGTGCCGTAATCAGCCGGATCTAGGCCAATATCTGTAACCCACTGTTCTACTATTCTGGCGTATTGTCGGGTCGAGATGTGAGGTGACTGATGGAATCTGCTTTGGAATAGATAGTCATCATATTTCAACGCTTTGTGTGATATCAGGTTAGACACTGCTATTTTGGTCTGATCTGTAATTTCAAATTGTACAGGCTGCTTGGTTTTCTGCTGCATGATCATGGCTCTTTTCAGGATTGATGAGCCATGTGAGATGTCGCTTACTTTTAGCTTTACCAGATCACAGCCGCGAAATTTGCTGTCGATGGCTAAATTGAACAAAGCAAGGTCTCGGATGTTGTTTGCCAGCTGTAGCCTTATTCGAATAGCCCAGATCTCTTGAAGTTTGAGGGGGAGCTTCTGACCGACTAGTTTACCTTTGTTCCATGGGGTATGTTGGGGTGTAGATAGAGTGCTCATGTTGAATCCTCCATTTTGGTCTAGGGGATTCAAAGTATGGTAAAACATAGGCTTAGTTTCAGAGCGGACGTTCAGCGGGGGATGGTTGAACTACGACTGTTGGCCGATAAGAGAAGTCAGTTAGTTTGAAATCAGTAACGTTTTTTTGAATTTGTAAATTTATAAATATTAGAAGTGCGAACGTCGGCTTCTGAGACATTGCTGCCTCTCAAGCTAATATTGCCTCTAGTTCCGCTAAAGGGTGTCAGCAGTAAACTTTGTGCTTGCATAAACACACTAGAATTCATCTGGGTAATCATCGGCAAACCCGCGCAGCCCCTGTAAGCCGCCACCATGTATGGCCAGAATGCGACTGCCGGGCTTGAAATAATCCTGTTCTATCAGTTGATAAAGTCCGTACAGCATTTTGCCGCTGTAAACCGGTTCCAGTTGAATCCCATGCCGTTGTTTAAACTGGCGAATATATTCATGCAGCGTGTCATTGGCCCTGGCAAAACCACCGAAGTGATAATCCTGGTTGAGTGACCAGTTGTTATATGCCACCTGCTGCTGTTGAAAATAATCTTCAAGCTGCTGTAACAGTGCCGGGTTTTTCATCACCACAAATCCAAGGTAGTGGGTCTGCTGCGCCGCCTGCGATGATGAGGCATGCTGGCTGACCAGTGCCGAGAACTGGGTGCCACTGCCCACTTCGCAACAGATAACGTCATAGGGCTGATCCAGCTCATCCAGTAATTCAGCACAGCCCTGTCGTCCCGCCGCATTATTGCCACCTTCGGGAAGCAGGTAAAACTCACCATGCTTTTGCTTCAACTGTTGAATAAATTCGCTGGAGTCCCGCTTTCTGTAATCCATACGGCTAATAAATTCCAGCTGCATGCCCCAGTCCTGCATATCCTGCAGAGTGGGGTTGAGAGGAGTGGGGCGTTCACCGCGAATAATGCCGATGGTGTTGAAATTAAACAGTCGTCCTGCGGCGGCCAGTGCATGTAAATGGTTGGAGTAGGCGCCGCCAAAACTGAGCAGTGTGTCTGCCGGTTGCTGCGCGGCAGCCAGCAGAGTGTATTTGAGCTTGCGCCATTTATTGCCCTGGATAAGCGGGTGAACCAGTTCATCCCGTTTTATAAACAGCTGGATGTTTTTTTCAGCCAGTAAAGGCTCGTTCAGTCGCGTAATCGGTGAGGGCTGCTGCAGGGCGTTGAAGTCTGCCTGCCATGCATCAGGTATGGCGGTGGATAAAAATGGCATTGAGCTTGTGGCCGTTCAGCCGCACCGGATGTGTAGCGGTGCGGCAAAAGGTGATTGCGGTAATTTAACGGGCGACGACGTGAACCACCGAAGCACGTTCAAAGAACACCACGCGATCATCGTAAATCCAGCGGCTAATGGGTGGCGTGCCAACCGCGGGTACAATTTCATTGGGTCGGCCCAGCTCGTTTTCTACGGTTTTGGTGCTCATGCCGCGGCGTGGAAAGTCCAGCAAGCGTACACGCGCAGGTTGATTGTCGGCAGGCATGCTCAGTACATCGCCGCTTTGCCGGGTTTCGCTGCGCAGGGTTTGTGCCTGACCGGTTTCGCCAGTGGCAGCGGGGGCTGCATCATGTTCTTCCTGCATATAGGCCGGTTGTGCTTCCTCTGTGGACGCGCTCACCGGTGCCGGAATTCCCGACTCGTTTGCCTGCTGGGCAATCGGTGATGCGTTCTCTTCGCTCCACGGACTGCTGGCGTATGCCGCCGTGCTGCAGAGGCCGAGTATCAGTAAGCTGGATGTTCTGGTTAGAAATTTGTTCATTGCACTGTGCCATTATTTTCTGTTTGTACAGATTCTAGTCTTTTTCTATAAAAAATACAGTTGCTTAGGGACAAATTTTAATAGAACACTTCAGCGTGTGGACTGCATTAGCTCCTGCCAGTTGTAGCTGGGGTCGAGCAGATCCCTGTAGCAGATATCCCCATTGGCCAGCCAGCGCTGAACGGTGGCCCGGTACCAGCGCATCAGAATCTCACCTGTCTGGCTGTTGCGCAGGATAATTTCAGGCTGACTCAGATGCAGCCGGGCATCGATTTGTATGCTCATAATGTACTCCTCTATAAATACGAATGAGAAGTATTATCATTAGTGAGGCGAAAGTCAAGCTGGTCGTTAAACTGTTTTAAATATGCAGAGTGGGGCTTTCCTGTAGCAGGGCATACTGCTCGCGTAGTTCGAGTATGTGCTGTTCCCAGTACTGGTTGCTGTTGAACCAGGGGAAATTCATCGGAAAGCTGGGGTCATCCCAGCGCCTGGCCAGCCAGCAGGCGTAGTGCATCTGACGCAGGCAGCGCAGGGGTTCCACCAGCTGTAATTCGGCTGGTGGCAGTTCGGCAAAGTCAAAGTAGCCGTCCAGTACATGGTTGAGCTGTTGCTGCTGTTCATGGGCTTCATCACCGGAAAGCAGCATCCACAGATCCTGCACCGCCGGGCCATTACGGCAGTCATCGAAATC
>JBFFND010000179.1:0-5587 GCA_041563375.1 Gammaproteobacteria bacterium
GGCGTGGGCTTTTTGCGTAAAACACCAGGCCAATTGCATCCACACCCAGCCGAGCTGCGGCCATGGCATCCTCCGGCCGGGTAATACCACAAATTTTAACGCGTGTTCTTGTCTGCATCTTGGCTTGCACAGGGGTGGCCACTTTGGGCTCTCGGCAAAAGAGCGCATTTTAACAGAATTTCCACGGTGTTTTAGTAAACCTGCTAACTTAATCTGCATTTTTCCAGCTACTGATTGCACAGCCAACGCAGGCCAGTATTTAAGCGAAGGCAGGCAGATACGTCGGCTGCTGTATACCACTGGATTCAGGGTACAGCACTTTAACCAGGTACAGCCCATCCGCAGCCGCCGTCGGCCCGGCCTGGGTGCGATCCTGAGCCTGCATCAACTGATCAATCCACTCCACCGGTTGCTCACCACTGCCCACCATGAGCAGGGAACCCACAATATTGCGCACCATATGATGCAGAAAGGCATTGGCTTCGATATCGATATAAATAAAATCACCGGCACGAGTCACTCTGACCCAGTGTACATTACGCATCGCATGCTCCGCCTGACAGGCAGCGGCGCGGAAGGAGGAAAAGTCCCGCTCACCCAGCAAAGCCTGCGCCGCCTGGTGCATACGCTGCTCATCCAGCGGGCCGTGTTTCCAGGTGACTTTCTGATTCAGCACGGCGGAGCGTGCCTGGCGATTGAGAATCACATAACGGTATTGCCGTGCGGTGGCGGAGAAACGCGCACTGAATTGCTCATCTACCGACTGCGCCCATAGCGAAGCCACATCATCCGGCAGGTGGGCATTCACCCCCATTACCCAGGCTCGATCGGGACGTGACACAGAACAGTCAAAATGCACCACCTGCCCCGTAGCATGCACCCCGGTATCGGTACGTCCGGCGCACACCACCTGCACCGGTTCATCGGCGACAATCGACAGCGCATTTTCCAGGCATTCCTGCACCGTGCGGGTGCCATGTTTTTGCATCTGCCAGCCTGAAAACCGGCTGCCGTCATACTCTATACCCAGGGCTATACGCATGTGGGGTGTATCTCGTGGATAAGGGTTAAAAGTTTGTTTGCATCGTCTACTTTCCGGGACACACAAACAACAAGGCGGCCACCGGCAAAACCGGTACCGCCTGTTATGTCAGATCAATTTCTCGCAGCACTACAACACTGCGAGGGAATCGCCTAGTCCGCCTGCTGCAACAGCGCTTCGGCTTCCTGTTGCTGTGCTTCATTGCCTTCGGCTTTAACTTCTTCCAGTATGCTGCGCGCGCCATCACTGTCACCCATGTCCATATAGGCTTTGGCCAGGTCCAGCTTGGTAGCGACTTCATCAATCTCTTCAGATAACTCGGAAATATCAAAGTCTTCGTCATCATCTGACACCATGCCGGCGAGATCGCTATCATCTGACAGTTCCAGCGAGTCATCCAGATCAAGCTCGGCTGTTTCAGCGTCAAGATCAAGATCACCTGCATCATCCATATCCAGTGAAATTTCATCATCCGCCGCGCCGCTGTCATCATCAAGATTGAGCTCGGAGGCATCGAAATCCAGCTCTGAATCCAGCTCCAGTTCATCGGCGGTTTCAGTCACTGCTTCGCCCTCAGCTTCACCTTCATCCAGCGCAATACCCAGATCCAGATCTTCATCCAGATTCAGTTCATCACTGGTGTCAACGGCAGCTGACTCACTCTCTACAGCCCTGTCTTCCTCCGGCTCTTCAAAGCCAAGATCAGCAGCATCGAAATCCAGTGAGAAGTCTTCGTCTTCCAGATCCAGCTCATCTTCCGCAGACAGACTGTCATCAGCAGACTGCGTATCATCCTGTTCATTCAGCTCGCCCAGATCAAATTCCAGTTCGGAACTGACATCGGTTTCATCAGTTTCCGCGGTAGCGCCGGATTCTGTAGCGGCTTCGTTTTCAAATTCCGCCAGATCGCTGGCAAGATCCAGTTCATCGGCCTGATCTGTAGCGGACTCGTCGCTGTCCGGCAGTTCCAGCTCAGTTGTATCTGCCGCCTGCTCATCAGCTTCCAGCTCAAGGTCAGTGGTGGCCGGTTTTTCGGGAATCACCGCATCCGCATCAAAGTCCGGCAGCGCATCACCGGAAGCTGCAAACAGCGCGCTACCTGGCACCAGCTCTGCACCCATGGCGGCAACCCGGCCCCAGTAGCTGCTGTCATTACCCTTACGACTGTGTGCTTCCTGCGCCAGCTGCTCAAATGCACTGGCATCTTTCGCTGCGTAATGCACTTCCAGCAGTTTCATACGGTAATCATCACGCTCCGGATTCTGCTCAATCGCTTTCTTCAGCAGATCTTCCGCCTGCTGATAGATGCCATAGGCCAGATAGACATCCGCCTCGGCCAGCACATCATCCTGATCTGCTTCGGTGGCTGGCTGCTCTGCCTCATCCAGGCTGAACACGCTGTCATCCACCGGCTCATCTTCCATGGTCGGCGCATCAATCTGCGTGTCATCCATCGCCTCGGCTTTTTCATAACCCGGGGCCATCATCTCGGTGGTGGCATCCATGTCCTGCAGGCTCGCATCATCGATATCCAGCTTGTCCAGGCTGTCGCTGGCTGCCTCTGTGTCGGCTTTGCGACCCAGTATGCGTTTCAGCAGCAGCAGTAATAACAGGACAAAGGCCAGACCACCGCCGACCATAGCCAGCATTTTCGGGTCATTCATCAAGTTATCGATAAAGCTTTTCGGTTGTTTCTGCGCAAACGGCGGTGGCTCGATAGCGGTTTCTGGCTCGCTGTAATCGGTTGCCGAATCCATCACCTGCTCGTCAACGCCTGTTTCAGCCGGTGGCTGTTCAGCCAGCTCGTCGGTAAACACCACCTCGTCAGTCAGATCGGCCTCGCTGCCCTCGGTCATTTCATCACCGGGCACTTCATCGGTTGCCAGCTCATCGGCGGCTTCGACCATACCTTCGACGGCATCTTCGGCCACTTCGGCGGCAACCTCAGCGGTTTCAACGGCCTCTTCCGCCAGTTCATCGACAGCAGTGTCCTCGGTTGCCAGCTGTTCTGTAGCGGTATCCTGTTGCAGACTTTGCTGCAGTTCTGCCAGCTGCGCATCATCCATATTGATCACGCTCTGTACTTTCTGCTCCAGCTCGCTCAGCCGTGAACGCAGGGTTTCCTTTTCGATACGCTCGGATTCCAGTTGCTCACGGGCATAGGCCAGTTCCTGCTGCAGGCGTGCCAGTTCGGAACCCGGAGCCTGCGCACTGCCAGCATGCTCGCTACCATCTTCTTCACTGGCCCCCACGATCGACAGCTGACCGGAGGACCCATCTTCACCACTGCTGCTATCTGCAGGTACTGGCTCTGCTTCCATCGCGGAAGCCGGGATCGCACTGCTTGCCGCACGGGTGTATTCACGCCACAGTGCCGCATGCTCTCTGGCCTGTGACAATGCCTGCTGGCGATTAATCTGTACCGCTTCATCCCGATCCGGCACGCGCAGGATATAACCGCGCTTCACGCCATTAATATTTTCCTGGATAAAGGCTTCGGGATTCTTGCGCACCAGCGCCAGCATCATCTGCTCGACACTGACGGATTCATCGGGACGCATGCGGCTGGCCATGCTCCACAGGGTGTCATTTTCCTTAACCCGGTATTTTTCCACTGAATCACGCGCAGCAGCAGGTGCATAAGCGCCTGGGCTCTGGCGAGTTTGCGCTGGCTGTGTCGGTGTCTGGTAACTCAGGCTGCGACCGGTATCGGAACTGATGGTGGCGGCACCTGTAGCGGAGGCATCGGGGTAATACTGCTGAGTCGCCGACTGAGACGGACTTTGCGTATCAGCCGGGTCAATAAAAGGATGACCACCTCCGGCGGGCGTGCCGGCTGATCCACCGGTGTTGTACACCGGTGGATCAAGTAACAGGGTGTATTCACGCAGTAGATTACCCTGCGGCCAGTCAATTTCCAGCAGGAAGCTGAGGAAGGGCTCTCGCACCGCAGAATTGGTGTACACCTTGATATAGGGGGCACCGTTCCTGTCTACGACCTTGAATTTAAGCTGTTGCAGCAGATACGGGCGATCTATACCTGCGCGGTTGAATGCTTCCCGGCTACCCAGCTGTACAATCAGCTGTTCTGCGTCTTCAGGGGATGCTGACAATATTTCTATTTCTGCATTAAGTTCCTGATTTAGCGCCGAATTTAGCTCTATTTCACCCAACCCCAATGGATAGCCGCGGGCTGGCAATAGGGCAGCCATCACGGCAAGGCTCAGTGTTAATTTGCGCACAAGTAATCCCCTCACTCGATCCTGTAAAATTCTATTTTTAATTACATCGTTATCTGAAAAACAGGTGGAGAATACACACCTTTTCCTCGAATGCTAAGAATGAACTTTAGCATGCAGATGTAACTATAGATTATAAATAGTCTTTTATCAAAATCTCAGCAATTTGAACACTATTTAATGCTGCACCTTTTCTCACATTATCTGACACAACCCACAGATTCAGCCCCTTCTCATGGGAAATATCCTCGCGAATACGCCCCACCCAGGTTGCATCATGGCCTGCGCCCTCGGTTACCGCGGTTGGATAACCCCCATCTTCTCGGGTATCCAGCACGCTGACACCAGGTGCTTTTTCCAGTAAGTCTCTGCATGCCTGTGCGCTCAGTTTGTCGCGGGTTTCAATATGAACCGCTTCCGAGTGGCCATAAAAAACCGGCACACGCACGGCGGTCGGGTTCACCTGAATACTTTCGTCTTCCATGATCTTGCGGGTTTCCCAGACCATTTTCATCTCTTCTTTTGTATAGCCGTTGTCCTGGAATACATCAATATGCGGCAACACATTAAACGCAATCTGCTTGGGATAAACGTGACTTTCCGCCGGTTTTCCATTGAGCAGGCGCGCCGTTTGCCCCGCCAGTTCTTCAATCGCTTCCTTGCCGGTGCCGGAAACCGCCTGGTAGGTACAGACGTTGATGCGGGTGATGCCCACTGCATCGTAAATCGGCTTAAGCGCCACCATCATCTGGATGGTAGAACAATTCGGGTTGGCGATAATGCCTTTAGTGGTATATCCGGCAATGGCATGGGGATTCACTTCCGGCACCACCAGTGGAATATCCTTGTCATAACGGTACTCGGATGTATTATCAATCACCACACAGCCCGCGGCGGCGGCTTTGGGCGCAAATTCGGCGGAGATTGAACCACCGGCCGAGAACAGGCCGATCTGTACTTTTGAAAAATCGAAGTCAGCCAGGTTTTCGACCGTGATCATGCGATCACCGAATTCTACTTTTTTACCTGCCGAACGTTCCGAGGCCAGTGCATACACCTTACCCACCGGAAACTTGCGTTCCGCCAGAATCGACAACATGGTTTCACCCACTGCGCCGGTGGCACCTACGACGGCTACATCATATGTTTTGCTCATAATCTCACCCTTTTATAATTCGTTTTCTCGTTCACTTTACTGTAGCGATTACATTAACCATTATTTGTAATCACCTGTTTATCCGGTTCTGTCTAAATCTGCAACAGGCTTAAACGCGCTATGCTTTGAGCGCGGCCAGCACCGCATCAC
>JBFFND010000180.1:0-5574 GCA_041563375.1 Gammaproteobacteria bacterium
GCCATTTCAGTTTTTAAATAGAAAAATAGTGCCGAGCCGCTAATCAATAGCAGGATCAATGTCGCCAGCAAAATGGTACGTTTTTTCTGCGCGCGCTGCTGGTACTGATTGCTTTTGTTAATCAGTGCGCTCAATGCTGTTTCATTGTCTGTGCTCTGGCGTGCCCGATCAGTCCGCTCCATAACAGGGTTATTCGTGTGTGTTGTTTCAGCAGCCGGGGATTGAGCAGTGTCCCGGGGTATAGAAGGTGTTGCTGCGCCAGTGTCTGTATCTGCACTATCTGTTTCGGCAGGTGTAGTTGAGGCCTCGGTTTGTCGCGGCTCTGCAGTGGTTTCCTCAGGATGGTCTGTAATCTCGGAGTCTGCATCATGTGCAGCGACGGGTTCCGCTTCGGCTGGTTGTTCTATGTGTGCGCCATCGGTTAGCTGGTCTGTGTCCAGCTGGGGTTCATTGCTCTCGCCTGATGCGGTATCAGTCTCTGTGTGATTATCCGCGAGCGCTGTTTCATGTGATGTCGACCTGACAACGGGCTGATCTTCGACCTGCGGGAAATCGAAATTGTCTACCAGCTCATTATCTGTAAACTGCTTTTCATCCAGCTCGAGTTCCAGGCTGTCTTCATCACTTGCGCGATCAGTGTCCTGCGCAAGTGATTCATCTGCTGGATCATCAACAGATTTTTTCTTATCGTCCGCTGCTTTTTTCAGTGCATCAAGTAACAGGCTCATGAATTATTCAACTATTGTTCGCCGGATGATGTGTTTTGCTGGAGCCTGTCTGATGAGTGCCTGTTGTCATCGCTCGGTAGAAACTGCTTAAACTCGGACAGGTCGCTGTTCAGGCTGGCATGATTGATCACCAGTGGGCGTATAAAAATAATCAACTCGGATTTTTCGCGGGCGTCATTTTTATATTTGAAAAAGTTGCCGAGAATTGGAATGTCAGACAGCATGGGTACACCGGAAGATCGATCGTTAACCGTGTCCTGCATCAGCCCGCCGATGACTGCGGTGTCACCACTGTTAATGCTGAGTATGGATTCAATTTCACGGACCTGAATGACGGGCACAGATGAAATAACGTCGGCACTTCTGAAGGCTGGATTCGGGTCTTCAACATTATCAATCACCCGTGAAATAGTGGGGCGAATATTCAGTGTCACCACATTGTGCTCGTTTATGTAGGGTGTCACCGCCATTACAAAACCAACCGGCACAGTTTTGATCTGGGTTTCAAACGACGTTAACGAGGCTGAGCTGTTTTCAGACAGTGCGGTATCTACCTGCATTTCAAAGTAGACAATATTATCAACCACCTTGAGGATCGCCGGTTGATTATTGATTGCCATCACCTTGGGACTGGAGAGAACCTTTACGTCACCGAATTCTTCCAGCGCGCGCAGCGCAACGTTTACCTGATCGCCGCCAGAGGTATTGGTTAATGTCAGGGCTGAAAAAGGCGATTGTGTTAGATTGCTGCCGGTGAAGTCACTGAGGATATTCAGGCTGTTATTGCCACTGGAAGAAACCACTGACCAGTCAACCCCGGTCTGGTAGGTGTCGCTGAGCTTGATTTCTGCAATGGTGGCTTCAATCAGCACCTGGCGTTTGGAATTATTCAGTACCTGATCAATAAAGGTCTGGATTTGTCGATGCTTTTTATAGCTCGCGCGCACCATAATCAGGCCGGCTTCCTTATTGACAATCACATTGCTGTTTTCGTCACTGTTGCGGCTAAGCTGGCTATCGCCATTGTCGTCGAGTATTTCAATAATATTGCTCGACAGGGTTTCCCAGAAGGCATTATTGGATTCCAGATTGACTTCGGTGAGTGAGCTGTTGTTCTGTGAGCTGCTGTTACCACCACTGCTGGTACTGCCGGTACTACCGCTGCCACTGCTCTGGCCGATTTCACCCTGTCCTGTGGAGCCGATATTGGTCGCAACGCGAATCACACCCTTCGACTTGCGCGAGATATTAACGTAATCCACCTTGTAGGTTTCCAGGTAGGGCTTATCCGCGCGTACCCGTAGCGTGTTTTTGTCCAGCGAATAACGGATATCGGTTTGCTGTGCAATGCGATCCAGGATCTGCTCCAGGGTCTGTTCAATTGCATTCAGCGTGACCTTGCCTTCAATGTCTTCATGGATATCCAGGTTTATCTTTGCATCCCGCGCCATGGAAAATAACAGATCTTTGGTGGGGACACCGCTGACCACCACGGTATAGGTTTCCAGTTTGGGGCGTGGCTGTGGTGCGGGTAACAGGGTGGTTTGTGTTACTGCCTGGGGAATGTCTTTTGCCTGTTGTGGTACATCGCTGATATGCCCTTTCGACTGTTCCGGTGGACGGGTCGGGCCGCAGGCCAGCAGGCTCAGGCACAGGCTGCCAATTGCGAAAGCATAAAATGGTTGGGTGTGTAAGAAATTCAAGGTGTTGCCTCGTCTGGCTGCAGAGCAGTTTGTTGTTCAGTTTTGCGAATGTCGGACCTGATACCTTTAATGGTTCTCAGGTAAGGTGCATTCTGTCTTATCCACGGGGCCAGCTGGCGTAGTTGCTCGGTGGCCGCTTCGCGTCCTGCATAGTCATTGTATAGTACACTGTAAACCATGCGCCCCTGAATAGATGCCGGATAAATAAACAGCTTATTCGGCTGCAAGGTTTCAGCAGCGCGTTGCAGGTACTGGTTCACTTTCTCGGTGGCCCAGGCATCAATCAGGCTCAGCTGGATAGTAAAGTTCTCATCGTTCGCCTGCCTGATCCATTGCTCGGTGAGCGCCAGTTGTTGCTGTAAATCCATTGCCTGTGGCGTGTTACCTGTTTGCGTTGATGGTGCGATGTCGGCTGGGCTTTCCGTGCTGCCTGCCTGTGTTGCAGCGGCTGGCATTTGTTGCGGGGCTGCGGCTGTTTCTGCTTTGCTGGTTGCTGCAGTTGCTGGCCGTGTTACTGGTTCGGTGACTGGCATGGCCAGATCATTGTGCTGCAACTGATTGCTAAACAGCCCAGGCAGCAGACTGCCTAGCCAGATCGCCGCCAGAATCACCGCAATGGCGAGCAGAATTTTCAGTGTAGATTGTCGCTGGCCGCCCTGACCGAAATCGCTGTCTTTCGCCGCAAGATCAATGTGTTTCTTATCAATATTATGGCCACCCTCCGAATAGGCGGCCAGCAATGCCTTGTCGGCAAGAATATTGATGCGTCTAGTCAGGCCGCTGGATTTGCGTTCAATGCGGTTTGCCATTTTCTGCGAAAACAGATCCGGCCCGCAGTAGCCCACCGCGCGCATGCGGAAATTAAGGTACTCATATACATCGTTCGCTGGAAACGGATCGAGATAGAAATTATGTGTGATACGTTCCTTTAGCTGGCGGATCGCCGGATTGCGCAGTTTTTCATCCAGTTCAGGCTGGCCGAACAACACCATCTGTAACAGCTTGTGCTCATTGGTTTCCAGATTACTCAGCAGGCGAATTTCTTCCAGTGTCTCTATCGGCATGCTTTGCGCTTCTTCCACAAACACCACCACCTGTTTGTTGTGGGCGTGGCGTGCCAGCAGGTAATTCTGCAGTGTCTGCATCACTTCCAGCTTGCTTGACTCCGGGGTGATATCCAGTTTCAGTTCGAAGGCAATTACATGCAGAATATTTTCCGGTGACAGGCTGGGGTTGGCGATATACACCACCTCCACCGAATCATCCAGTTCCACTTCCAGCATACGGCACAGCATGGTCTTGCCGGAGCCCACTTCGCCCACCACCTTGATAATGCCCTCACCGGACATAATCGCGTATTTCAATGCCTGCAGGGCCGCACCGCGCTTGTTACCGGGATAGAACATGCTGGTGTCGGGGGTAATTTTAAATGGCTGGCGTTGCAGGCCGAAATGGCTCAGGTACATGCATCACCTGTATGGCTGCGGTAGTTATTATTTCTGCTCATGTTTCTGCATCCGGCTGTAGAGTGTGGTGCGATTAATCTGCAGAGCGCGCGCCACCTTGCTCAGATTGCCGTTATACAACTGCATTGCCTGCTGTATAACAAAATCTTCCAGTGCCTGGAGTTTGTCATTTAAATTCAGCTCGCCAGTGGCCAGCTCCTGCTGAATGACCTGGCTGCTGAACTGGTCAGCCTGGCTGTGGGCGACGGTGTTAAACAGTTGTGGTTCGAATTCTTCCTGTAGCTGTTGCGCGCTGATGGTTTGTCCGGGATAACGGGTACACAGACGAATCACAATATTGCGCAGCTCCCGCACATTGCCGGGAAAGTCGTAGCTCAGCCACAGCTGCCTGGCCGGTTCATCGAGTTTAATCGGCTGCAGTGACTCGGCATAAAAATCCATAAAATGCTGTAATAGCAGCAGGCTGTCCTGCACGCGTTCACGTACCGGTGGCACATGAATCTTCAGAATACTCAGGCGGTGAAACAGGTCGGCGCGAAAATGCCCCGCCGCCACTTCCTGCTGCAGGGTCTTATTGGTGGCGGCGATAATCCGCGCACGGGATTGCAGGCGGCTGGTTTCACCCACGCGGTAAAATTCACCGCTTTCCAGTACCCGCAGTAGCTTGGCCTGCAGGTCATAGGCCATCTCACCGATTTCATCGAGAAACAGCGTGCCTTCACCGGCCTCCTCAAAAAAACCGCGGCGGGATTTGTCGGCGCCGGTAAAGGCGCCTTTGGCATGGCCAAACAGCTGTGCTTCCAGTAGCTCCGGTGCAATTGCTGCACAGTTAATGGTTAAGCAGGGCTGTCCAGCACGACGGCTTGTCTGGTGCAGTGCCCCGGCCACCAGTTCCTTGCCGGTGCCAGATTCCCCCTCTACCAGCACCGGGAAATCGGCATTGGCAAATTGACTGATCTGTTCACGCAGGGTGTGGATGGCGCTGCTATCACCGACAATTGCGGAATCACCGCCCTGTGGTGGGCGTCGGCTTTCTACCTGGCTGAGCATCAGGTGGTGTTTGAGTCGTGCCTGTAACAGGGTGGTCTCTGCTGGTTTGGGAATAAAATCAACCGCACCCAGGGTTAGCGCATGGTGCATGTTTGCCTCGTCACTCTGGCCCGACAGCACCAGAATTTTAATCTGCGAGTCATGGGCCAGCAGGTCCTCAATCAGCGCGAAGCCCTCGTCGGCGGCATGGGGCTGTGGTGGCAGTCCCAGATCCACCAGCGCAAGTCGTGGCGCGTGTTCCGCTTTATTGAGCAGCTCCCTGGCCTCGGCGCGGGACTCGGCGGTGTAAACCTGGTAGTCCTTTTGCAGAATAAACCCCAGACTATCTGTGATCAGCGGGTCATCATCAACAAGCAGTAGTGTGGGTTTTTGCATATTTGGTCAGTATTGCCGTGGGGCGGATCCCTCGCCGATTTATTTGGCTCTGAAGCGGGTTAGTCGCAGATTCATAATTACCGCTTACAGGTCATATTATTGCAGATTTTTTAGACGTAATTCACAATTTAGTCAATAATTAATATACGCTTATTATTGTAGTACATAAATAAACTCTTTTAACCAGTTGAAAATAAAGATTAAATGCTCAGTATTATTCTCTACGAACCGGAAATTCCCCCCAATACCGGC
>JBFFND010000181.1:0-5564 GCA_041563375.1 Gammaproteobacteria bacterium
ATCGGTTAGCTATATGAACCGATGGGTATTAACAATGATGATTACTAGAATGGCCACCATTTACTATTAAGAAACTGTCCGAACCAGCCCTGGTTAGTGGCATCGGCCAGAAAACCTTCGCCGCTATAGGCGATTTGCGCATCCGCCAGTTTGGAGGATGGCAGGGTATTATTGGGAGATACATCCTGTGGGCGTATCACACCGGCAATGCGAATGTATTCCTTGCCCTGGTTCAGGGTGAACCATTTTTCACCCTGCACCACCAGGTTGTTATTGGGCAGTATGTCCACCACGGTAACGGTGATTTCACCAACCAGACTGTTGCTTTGTGAGCTGTCTGCTTCACCACTGAATTCCCGCTGCGGCGCTATATTCATCGCCAGCACATCTTCGCCATTATAGGTGGGGTTTCTGCCGAATATGGTCGGTGTACCCATGCTGATGTCCTCTTCCTTGGAGGTACTGGTGCCGGCGGACTTGCTGGCACTGGTGCTTTCCTGCAATTTGATGGTAAGCACATCACCGATGCGATAGGGTTTTGGATCCTGGAACATCGACAGGCTGTTGGTCTGAAACAACGAGCCCTTATTATAGGTCGGTGGTGCAGGTGCAACCGGTCTTACAATCGGTTCGAATTCTGTCAGTTCCTGAGGCGTAGTGGCACAGCCATACAAACCAGACAGTGTCAGCACCAGCAGTAATTTAAAAAATGATTGCATGTTCATAAGCCACCTGTGCATGTCATGCCTATAGATTATTGCCAACGTATTGCAGCATCTGGTCGGTTGTAGAAATCACCTTGGAATTCATTTCATAGGCACGCTGGGTTTCGATCATATTCACCAGCTCTTCCACCACATTAACGTTGGAGGTTTCAACCGAACCGCTTTCCAGGTTACCCAGACCATTCAGCCCCGGTGTGCCCACCAGCGGCGAGCCACTGGAGGCGGTTTCGGTAAACAGGTTGTTACCTTCCGGCTGTAGCCCCGCCGGATTGACGAAATCGGCCAGCTGTATATTGCCGATTTGAGTCGGTGAGGTGTTGTTACCGGTAATGACTGAAACCACACCGTCCTGACCAATGGTAATACTTTGCGTGTCCGAAGGGATGGTCAGCGAGGGCTGCAGTAGCTGCCCCTGGGATGTCACCACCTGACCGTCAGCATCCATCTGGAAGCTGCCGTCTCGTGTGTAGGAAACCGAACCATCGGCCTGTTGAATCTGGAAAAAACCACGACCCAGTATGGCCATATCCAGCGGCTTGCCAGTCTGTGTAATATTACCCTGGGTGTGCAATTTTTCAGTGGCCACCACGCGTACACCGGTGCCGAGTGACAGGCCTGAAGGTAAACGGGTGTCTTCGGTGGTTTGTCCACCAGCCTGACGCTTATTCTGGTAAATCAGATCCTGGAAGATGGCCTGGTCACGCTTGAAACCAGTGGTGTTCACATTGGCCAGGTTATTAGAAATAACAGACAATCGTGTTTGCTGTGCATCTAAACCTGTTTTGGAAATCCATAATGCGGGATTCATAATTGCTTCTCCGGGTTACTCTTTGTCCAGCGCTTAATATCTGGCGCCTAGCTATTTCTTAATAATCTTGCCGACACTTCATCGTTACTCTTGGCTTCTTGCATTAATTTAATATTGGTTTCAAATTGCCGTGCGTTTGAAATCAGCTCGATCATCTGCCCCACCGCATTCACATTACTCTGTTCCAGCATACCGGATTCAAGATGCACATCGGCAGATGCCGGCTCAACTAAACCACTGCGCAGTTGAAACAGACCGTCGTCCGTCTTAGTCAACTGGGTGGCATCGGGCCTGACCAGTTTGATGCGATCGGCGATCACCATCGCATTAGCTTCCTGCCCTACCGGACGAATACTGATGGTACCGTCAAAACCTATATCAATTTTTTCTGCCGGTGGCAGCGCAATCGGACCGGCATTGCCGATCACCACATGACCCTGGCCAGTGGTCAGTCGTCCCACACTGTCCAGGCGTAAATCACCGGCGCGGGTATAGGCCTCTTCACCGTTGGCGGTTTGCACCGCAATAAAACCTTCACCGTTAATCGCCACATCCAGTTCACGCTCGGTTTTTACAATTGAGCCAGGGGATAAATCCACGTCATCCGCAGATTGCTGATTCAATACTCGCGCGTTCAAACCGGGGCCTTCAACATGCCAGCTGGTAAAGGTATTAAAATGCGATTTGAAGCCGGCAGTACTGACATTGGCCAGATTATGTGAAATCGTGGTCTGTGCCTGCATCGCCTGGCGTGCGCCGTTGGTGGCTGTGTAGAGCATTTTATCCATTGTCTTTACCTGCTGTAATTGCCATAACCATAATCAACCCAAACCTTAGCGAATATTGATAATGGTCTGGGTGATGGTGTTTGCGGTTTCAATGGCTTTGGAGTTGGCCTGGAAATTACGCTGCGCGGTAATCAGGTTCACCAGTTCGCTGGTTAAATCCACATTGGAGGTTTCCAGTGCACCGGTCTGAACCAGACCGAAATTACCGGTACCGGCCTCGCCGCCGACGACCGGGCCGGATTCAACCGTCTCAACCCAGGAGGTATTACCCACCTGGCGCAGGCCCTGTGCATTATCAAAACGAGCCAGTGCGATTTTACCCAGTGCGGTGGTCTGGCCATTACTGAAGTTGGCACGCACCAGGCCACTGTCATCAATTTCGATACCACTGAGGTTGCCCGTCGAATAACCGTCCTGACTCAGTGACTGCACACTGAAGCCACCCTGGGTCTGCTGCGTTAATGTGTTGCCCTGGTTGGTAAAGTTAATCGCCAGGTCAATCGGGTTGGCACCATTAGCCGGATCATAGGCGTCGAAATCCAGAATGGCACCAGTGGTGGAGTTGGCGGTATCCAGCTGACCCGCACCATCAAAATCCAGGCTGGCAAGGGGGAAAGGATCACCCGGGAGCGCAGGGCCGCCGGCAGTGGTCATGGGCACACCGTCCATGGTCGAGCGCACTTCCCAGGTGTTATTAAGATCATCAGTCATCACAAAGTACATGGTCAGAATATGCGAGTTACCCTGTGAATCGAACACGGTAGCCGAAGTGGAATTGTTATAGCTGGATACCGAAGGCGTCACTGTTGAACCGGGGATGGCCAGTGCTGCGTTGAACTCGGCATCAATATTTGAAATATCAATCTGTGTTGCATCTGATGGCAGGTTAAGATTCAGGTTCACTTCGGTCGTACCACTGGGACTGCCCACGGTATTAGGCACCTGTAAAGGCACAGTGCCGGTTAAACTGGTAGTAGATACATTTCCCGTAGAATTGTTTACCGGAAACACCTGCAATATCTCACCGGCGCTGTTGGCCACCATGCCGTTTCGATCCACCTGGAACGCGCCGGCACGGGTGTAGATTAAATCGCTGTTGGTCTGGTTAGCGCGCATCACGAAAAAACCTTCACCACTCACCGCCATATCCAGCGTGTTTTCGGTGAATTCCAGGTTGCCCTGACCAAACTGTTGAGAAACAGAGGCCAGTTGCACGCCGGCACCAATGGCATTGGATGTGGTACCCAGCGGCGAGGCAGCGAATATATCGGCAAACTCTGCACGGGACCCCTTAAAACCGGTGGTTGCCACATTGGCAACATTGTTACTGGTGACTTCCAGGTCTGACGATGCGGCATTCAGCCCACTGAGTGAAATATTAAATGACATTATTGTATCCTCGCCTTTACACCTTAATTACTCGGCCAGTTATTCATCTGCGCCGATGCTGTTAAGCAACACCCGTCGCTATTGAATCTGATTTACCTGGTTGAAACTGACGGTTCCAAGATTTTCCAGTTCAACCTGCATTTGTTGTCCGGCGCCACCCAGGGTCAGGCTACGTACCTGATCAACCACCTGTGGCGTCAACGCCTCGGTGTTACCGCCATAGTTGGCTTCCACTTCGATGCGGTAGCGACCACTGGGTGCACGCTGTCCCGACAGGGTTGTACCATCCCAGTTAAACTGCAATAAACCTGCTGGCTGCGCACCCAGTTCTTCACGCCCCAGCAGTTCTCCGCTGGCGTCAAACACATTCACGGCCACATCATCCGAGCTTGAGGAAAGCTCCACCGCGCCAAGCAGGTTACCTTCTGCAGGCAAATAACCCTGGTTGTGATTCACCAGCACCTGACGACCTATTAGATTGGATGCCTGCAGCGCCTGTGAGGACTGCAGGTTGCTGGCCAGATCCTGGAATGACGTAAGCAGTTCATTAACGCCATTGACCGTGCCGAACTGCGCGATCTGCCCCATAAACTCACCATTTTCCATGGGCTGGAACGGATCCTGGTTGGATAACTGTGTGGTCATTAATTTAAGAAACTCGTTCTGCCCCAGTTTGGTTGGATCCTTCTCGCCTTTCGGTTCTTCCAGCGCGGTGCGCAGACCGGGAATATTTTCAAAGCTGTTTATTTCCATTGTCTAATCCTCGTATCGTCTGCCCGGCTTAACCCTGACCTAACTGCAGGGTTCGCAACATCAGTTCTTTGGCGGTGGATAACACCTCTACATTATTCTGGTAACTGCGTGAGGCGGAAATCATATTGGCCATTTCAGTCACCGCATCGATGTCCGGGCTGTACACATAACCTTCTGCATTGGCCAGCGGATGGGATGGCCGATAATGGGGAATAGCCGGCGTATCCTGTTCAACAATGCCACTCACCTTAACCATGGCCATTTCGTCCTGTTGTCCCACTTCATTCAGCACCGACTGGAATACCGGATGGCGCGCCTTGTACACGGCCTGCTCACTGCCAGCGACGGTTTCCGCATTGGCCAGGTTGGAGGCCACGGTATTCAGACGTAACATCTGTGCGCTCATGCCGGAACCGGCAACATCGAAAACTTTAAAAACTGACATGCTTATTCACCTCTAAACGCATTTTTCAGGCCGCTGATACGGCGTGACAGAATGTGCATGGTGGTCTGGTAACGCATCGAGTTTTCCGCAAACGCGGCCTTCTCTTTCTGCACGTCCACCGTATTGCCATCGGCAGCACTCTGCTCTACTTTGCGATACTGCACATCCTCGGCAAAAGCCTGCTGTGATGGATCAATGTGACCCTGGTGGGTTGCCTGCATTTTCAGCTTTTGCCCCTGTGCATTCTGCAGCACCCTGTCAAAATCAATATCACGCGCCTTGTAACCAGGCGTGTCGGCATTGGCAATGTTTTCAGACAGCAGCTGGGTACGTCGCTCAAACAGCAGCAGCGCCTTGTCGTGTATTCCAAATGCCTTATCAAAATTAATTGCCATACTGATCCTCTTGCAGGATGTATTGCAAAGCCGATGCCAGTTTTATTATGTGTTATTTTTCAACGACTTGAATAATAGATTGAACTGAATAGACGGCAGAGCGGCAAGACTTGCCAGTACCGATTGCCGCCCTGGATTGCCGTGCGGCAAGTCTGGCAGACAGAACTAAAGATGGCGTTTGGCGTGGTTAAAGCGGTGATTATTCAAAAAGTAAAGACAGGGGGAGCGAAAAATATAAACGGTACTACGACAGGCATAAAC
>JBFFND010000182.1:0-5551 GCA_041563375.1 Gammaproteobacteria bacterium
GAAGCGTGTACTGCAACCTCTAACACCGATGACTCTCTGATTAAAGATGTGGGTGTCGGTGGTTTCTACGACTTCGAAGTACATGGTCTTGATCTTGGAAGCTCAACTGATATTGTTATACCTTTAACATCACCCATTCCGGCGAATGCTACTTATAGAAAGTACACGGCCAACTCAGGTTGGGAACTCTTTGCTGTTGGTAATGGTGACGCCTTAGCCAGTGCACCAGCAACTTCAACTGGAGTATGCCCCGCCCCTACCAGCTCAGCCTATATAACAGGCCTGAATCAGGGTGATACCTGCCTACGACTGACCATTACGGATGGTGGATTAAATGACGCTGATAGTTCCGCAAATGGAATTATTAAAGATCCAGGCGGTATTGCTCAAATCGAAAGTGGAGTAGATGCCACCCTTAGGGGTAATGGCTGCAGCATGACCGCTAATGCCAAAGCCAACGACCACATTGAATGGTACCTGGTAGCTGGCTTCATCGCTCTGCTAGGCTGGTTCAACATGAGCCGCCGCAAGGCATAAGCTCTATGAGCAGATATACTCTGCTCATTATAAACGGCGCAATCCTTCTGGCTTGCGCCGTTTTTATTTATCCAGAAAGTTCTACAGTTTTTACCGCCCTGCTTTTATTACTGCCTTTTATTGACCGAACATGGCAAGTACCCAACTGGCAAAATCAGAAATCATACCTTGCTATCACTGCAGTCTTGCTAGCCGTCTATAGCCTGCTTATTGCGTTAAATCTGGAGGAGATATACCTCGCACTGAGCATGTTATTGCTTGTCGCATTACCCGAGGAATGGTTTTTCCGCGCCTATCTGATGGTTCGGCTTCAATCGTTTTTTAAAGACAGGAGTACCAGCGATGTAGTCACATTATGGGGGTCAAATATAATAAGCTCCACACTGTTCGCGTTAATGCATGTCCCTACACAAGGGCTATTCGGTTTAACTGTTTTTTTTCCATCGCTTATTTTCGGCTGGATATATCAGAAGAGCAACAACCTGATTATCGTGGTTTTATTTCATGCGATATCTAATCTGGTGTTTCTTCTATATATGAGAGAATGGCTGGCTATATAACTCAATAGCTCATTGGTGATTACACTGTCAGGACACCCTGGACTCGCCCGACTTGAAGACAAACTACATAATCACATGATCGATCTATAAATTTGCGTTGACGTGCATGGACGCACTAATTCAGCGAGCGCATGGATGCGCAGGAGCTGACATTCATTCCGCACATCCTGTGCTCCTGCACTTTAGTGCGTGCATTTGCGGACTTGAATGGGCAACAGTGGATTCGCTACCCTTGATCCACCCTACGCCAGATAAAGATTAATCAGTTGTAATATCCAGCTTCTGCATCAGATCATACAAGGTCGGCCGGCTTACCCCCAGCAGCTCCGCTGCGGGTGATATTTTGCCATTGGTTTGTTTCAAGGCTTTTGTAATCACCGCACGTTCTGCAGTCTCCCTGACTTCACGCAGGTTAAAGGTGTCTGGTGAACCATCGCCATCATCCCGTTCCTTCAGTTCCAGATCTTCTGCGGTAATGTGTTTGCCGTCTGCCATGATCACCGCACGTTTGATGCGATTCTTCAGTTCGCGCACATTGCCGGGCCAGTCGTGGGCTTCTATCGCTGCCAGTGCTTCCTTGGTGAAACCCTTCAGCTTTTTACCCTGCTCGGTGTTGATCTGTTCGAAAAAGGCCTTGGCCAGTAACAGCTTGTCACCTTCCCGGTCTTTTAACGGAGGGATGTTAATGGGGATTTCATTGATGCGGTAATAGAGGTCTTCGCGGAACTCGCCGCGTTTGATTTTTTCTTCCAGGTTCTGGTGAGTAGCACAGATGACCCGTACATTCACCGGAATCTCTTCACGGCCACCAATACGTTCCACTACCCGCTCCTGCAGGAAGCGCAACAGCTTGGCCTGTAATGGCATGGGCAGTTCACCCATTTCATCCAGAAACAGGGTTCCGCCCTCGGCGTATTCGATTTTACCCGGTGAGGATTTGGTGGCGCCGGTAAATGCACCCTTCTCGTAGCCGAACAGTTCGCTTTCCAGCAGATTTTCCGGAATCGCCGCACAGTTAATCGCAACAAAACGCCCGGTAATCGACGGGTTTTTGCCGTGTAACGCACGGGCACAGACTTCCTTGCCGGTGCCGCTATCCCCCAGGAGCAAAACGGTGGCATCAGAAGGCGCGACCTTTTCTACGCGCTGACACACCGTCTGCATTTGTGGGCTGCTGGTGATCATGCCCTCCATGGGCACGTCGATATGCTCCATGGTAAGACGGCGGTTTTCATCTTCCAGCTCGTATACGTGGTAAGCACGGGTAACAATCTGGTTCAGCAGTTCGGAGTCTATTGGCTTCTGGTAGAAATCATAGGCGCCGGAGGCCACAGCGGCCACGGCATTGGTGCGGTCATCATTACCGCTCACCACAATCACCTTGCTATTGGGTGCGCGGGAGAGAATCTCCTCCACCGTCGCCAGGCCCTCGCTGGTACCATCCGGATCCGGAGGCAGCCCAAGGTCAACCGTAATCACCGGTGGCCGCTCTTTTTTAAGTATTTTCAGTGCTTCCTGCCGGTCTGCCGCGATAAAGACTTCAAAGTCTTCAAAGCTCCATTTCATCTGTGTTTGCAACCCCGGATCGTCCTCGACCACTAATATTTTTTTGTTACTCGCCATCTAAATTTCTATAGTCATTATTATATGAGCGCCTGATTCTGCACCAGATATTCCTGTCACGCAAGGATGAAATGTCGGAATTTTTTACGAAATTATCGATTATTTGAAGTCGGTATTTATGTATATTTTTCAGCGCTGAGAGGCCGATATAGCGTTGTTCTGGGGCATGCACATTAATTAGAAAACACTTATTTATGCTTTTCTAATATGCTTATTTATGAAGTTGTTGAGATTTATCAGATCAGGGGGTGTTTTTTGCAAATTAATATTCAAATGGGCATCAGCTGGAAACGCTTCACTTGTTCCAGCCTACGGAGAGAGTGATTAAAAAGAAAACGCAAATGAACGCTAACAACGCAAATAGACGCGATAAATACATTCTGTGCAACACCCCTCGGGCCGTACATTCGCACGTTCAAAGTGCTCCTGCACTTTAGTGCATTGTTCGCGTTTTCTTTTCAGCTTCGTGGTGGACGTGCCTTGCTTACCCACCCTGCGCATAATTTACTTTTTTTTGCGACCGGGCTTAGCTTTATCAATCGCCGCCTTCGCCGCCAGCTGTGCCAGTTCCTCGGCGATCATCTGCGGTGTTTCCAGGCTGATGGCACCAATCTGCTTACTGCGAAATTCATTAATCAGCAGTTCCGACACCTTATGCAGGTTGACCCGGCCACCACCCTGCAGGCAGCCACGCACGCGGCCGATGCTTTCCAGTGCATCGATTTCATCACTGGGCAGCTGTTTGAGCTTATAACGTTGCATGAGTAAATCGGGGTAGGCCTGCAACAGGTACTCGGCAGCGAAGGCGGCGACGTCTTCGAACTCCATCGCGGTATTCTTGATCGCACCGGTCACCGCCAGTCGGTAGCCGCTGTTCTCATTGTGGATTTTTGGCCAGAGAAAGCCCGGGGTATCCATCAGTTCGATGCCACCGTCCAGAATAATGGTCTGCTGCTGACGGGTAATCGCCGGTTCGTCCCCGACTTTGGCGATAAATCGGCCCGCCAGGGTATTGATCACCGTGGACTTGCCCACATTGGGTATGCCCATAATCAGTACCCGAATCGGCCGCACCGACAGGTTACGCTCGGGGAAGAACTGCCTGCACAGCTGCAAGGTGTGCTTGATCTGCGCCGGTTGTTCCTGGGAGACCGCACTGGCTTTGATATTCCGTTCCGCCTGGAAGTGGTCTATCCACAGTTTTGTGACCTGCGGGTCCGCCAGATCGGCCTTGTTCAGCAGCTTGATGCAGGGCTTGTCACCGCGCAGCTCGTTTACCAGCGGGTTTTCCGAGCTGTAGGGAATGCGCGCATCGAGCACTTCGATAATCATGTCGATTTTGGGCATGATCTTCCTGATCTCTTTGCGTGCCTTGTGCATATGCCCCGGGAACCACTGAATCGCCATGTATTTTTCACCAAACCTGTAAAATGCCCTGCATTCTAACCCAAAAACACCTTAATCTAGGCTAAAATGCAGCCCCTGTTGCCACAATCCAGTCATTTTCCAACCCCTTGAGAGAATCATGTCGAGTAACCAGTACGACCTGTTAATCATCGGCGCCGGTGTTTCCGGCAGTGCCCTGCTGTACCTGGCCAGCCGCTATACCACTATCAAACACATCGGCCTGATTGAAAAATACGCCGCACCGGCACGGGTTAACTCACTCTCCAGCAATAACAGCCAGACCCTGCATTGTGGTGATATTGAAACCAACTACACCCTGGAAAAGGCGCTGAAGGTCAAACGCGCCGCCAGTATGTTGCGTAATTACGCCCTGGCGCAGCCGGATGCACACCATATTATTTTCAAATACCCGAAAATGGTGCTGGGTGTGGGCACGGCGGAATGTCAGCTATTGCGCGAGCGCTTCGAGGTATTTGGCCCCCACTACCCCAATCTTAAACTGCTGGATAAAAAGGCCATTGCGCGCATCGAACCCAATGTATCGATGAAGGGCGACCGCTTCCGCGAGGATGAAATTGTCGCGCTGGGTTCCACCGATGAATACACCGCGGTGAATTTCGAGGCACTGTCCCGCTCCTTTGTGCGTCAGGCGCAAATCGAAGCCGACAAGCACGCCGAGCGAACCCTGGACATCCATTACAATCAGTTTGTCGAGCATATCCGCATCGCCGAAGACGGTTTTATCGTCGAGAACGACGGTGTCTGCTATCGCACGAAATCACTGGTAGTGTGTGCCGGTGGACACAGTTTAAAACTGGCACACGACATGGGCTATGGTCACCATTATTCAGTGCTGCCAATTGCCGGCAGTTATTACTTCACCCCGCACCTGCTCAACGGCAAGGTTTACACGGTGCAAAATGACGCCCTGCCCTTTGCCGCGATTCACGGTGATCCGGATGTGCTGGTGCCCGGCTCTACCCGCTTTGGTCCCACAGCACTGGTATTACCAATTCTGGAACGTTATAACCTGAAAACCCTGCCGGATTTTTTACAGGTGTTTCGTTTTGATCGCCGTGTGGCCAAAGTATTAAAAGACCTGCTCAGCGTTAAGGACATCCGTAATTACATGTTGAAAAACATGCTGTTTGAAATTCCACTGATTCGCAAAATTCTGTTTTTAAAAGATGCGCGAAAAATTATTCCTGCATTAAGATTTTCACAGCTGAGTTTTGCCCGCAAGGTCGGAGGAATTCGTCCACAGCTGATTGACAAGGACAACTGCAAATTACTGATGGGCGAAGCTAAAATCGATACCGGCATGGGTGCCATCTTTAATATGACACCCTCTCCCGGTGGTACCTCGTGCATTGAAAATGCCGAGCTGGATTTACGCAGCGTGGCGAAACATCTCGGCGCCAGTA
>JBFFND010000183.1:0-5467 GCA_041563375.1 Gammaproteobacteria bacterium
AGACAACACCACCGTGGGTCTGATTACCAACACCCATCAGTCTTTTGGCGAGCTGCTTAACTGGGTGCTGATGGCCTTTGGCCTGGACGGGGAAGGCAAAAGCAAGTCGCAGATGCATCACATGTTTGTGAATTTTCTGGTTGAGCAATATGCCCAGAACAAACACACAGTACTGATTGTCGATGAAGCGCAGAACATGAAAGCCGATACGCTGGAAGAGTTGCGCATGTTATCGAATATCAATGCCGACAAGGACCAGGTGTTGCAGGTGATTCTTGCGGGTCAGCCGGCCCTGCGCGAAACCCTGCGTCGCCCGGAGCTGATGCAGTTTGCGCAGCGCATTGCGGTGGATTATTACCTCGAAGCGTTGAATGAGCAGGAGACCCATGACTATATCCAGCACCGGCTACAGGTCGCAGGGGCACAGCACACCATATTTACCGATGATGCCTGCAGTGCAATTTATCAGTACAGCGGCGGTACGCCACGCCTGATCAACCTGTTATGCGACACTGCGCTGGTGTACGGTTATGCCGAGCAGCGCAAAACCATTGATGCGGCACTGGTGCATGACGTAGTCCGCGAACAGCACAGTAACAGCATTATTCCCACCTTCAAAACCAGTCAGCCCCATGCGACTGATAAGCTGCCGCCGGTGCAGCCGGAAGCCCCCATACAGCAAGCCCAGCAACAAAAGCCCGCTGGCGTAGAAGCCGCACCGAGCCATGCTGCGCAGAAAGCGCCCGAGGCACGAGTCAGTGCGCAAGCCGAAGATAGCAAAATGAGTACAAGGTCAGAAAGTGAGCAGGCAACAGTACAGGCCGCAGCATCTGACAGTACAGCAAAGCCCGCGAAATCTGACGCGGACGAACCGATTGCGGATCTGGCCAGGCGAGCGCACCAGGCGGTGACGCAGGACGGGCCGACTGAAGACACGGCACAGGCAGCTGCTGATGCATCTTCAGCCCAGGTCAATCAGGAGAGTCACGAATCGACTGATAGCGAAACGGATACAACGTATCATGCCGCTGGCAATATTGATCACCACCACCATCGGCATGATGATACTGCGCCCTATCTGTCGCAGCGTAGCCACCGGGAAGAGCATTACCCTATCGTGCACATTGAGGATAACCCGCGCAAGGGGCTGAATCTGGTACTGATTGGTCTGGTGATCGGTATGTTTATCGCTTCAATGATGATGATGGTCTTTGCCTGGGTAATGCTCAGTGACAGGGATAGTAATGTGGGTGATGCAACACCGGCAGAAAAATCACAGCCGGCTATCTCCGAAGCGGAACGACTCGAGCTGGAAGTGCTGAAAAAAGAACGTGATGCCGCACTTGCTGAGAGACGGGCGCTGGAGCGTGAGCGGGATGCCGCCCTGACGGCGGCCAAAGCACAGGAACAGATGCGTGCTGCGGAAGTGCGTGCAGCTGAAATTCTGGCTGAGCAGGAGCGCAAAACCGAGGCGCGGCTGAATGAAGCCAGGGCCAGGGCACGGGAAGCAGAAATCGCTGAGGCCAAGGCGCGCGAACGTGAACGTGCCCTGCAGCTGCGTGCACAACAGCGCGCCGCCGAGCTTGAGGCGCAACTGGAAGCGGAACGGCTGGAGGCATTACGCGCCGAACAGGCTCGACGGGAACTGCTAAAGCAGCAGGCGGCATTAAGAGCAGAGCAGGCGAGTAAACAGCAGGCACAGCAGAACCCGTCGCCGGTTGAACAGAATACCGCTGACACCGCCAGCCGTCAGCCGGCTCAGGCGCAAGATGCCAGCACACAGGCGAAACAGGAAGAAGACACATCCAGTTTTTCGGCGAACCCCTGTAATACACCGTCCGCCAAGTTTCTCTCGACCTGCAAGCGCTAGGGCGCCCCTGTAAGCTTCGCTGAAGCATGTCAGGGTTGTTCAGAGGTGCCCAGGATTCAGGCCAGGCTGGCGTTGGTAAATCAGTAAACTGTGAGCTGGGTAGAAATAAAATTGTCGACTCGGATTAAGCTATGCAGTCAGGTTTCAGGCAGAATTCAAGGCAACAAAGAGTGCCGCTAGAACCATCATCTACAAGGTCATTATTTAGATAAAAGGAATCATCAAATGAGCGCAAGATACAGTTTGCTGGTCATCGTTGTTGTGGCTGCCCTGCTTACCATCAACAGCCTGTGGCTGTCAGTTCTCTAAACTACCCTTAATCAGCTATCTGGTTACTCGATACAACGGTGACTTCGCTTTTGTTTGATCTAATGGGATATTTAGTAACATGTCGATGCTAAACTAAACCCTGTTAAGTCATAATCGAATAGCCGGCACCCGCTTGCGGCTGGATGTTTAATTGCGTAAATGAAAACGAGAACCTGTCATGCTGAGTTATCAGACAGCCGATAACAGTCGCCTGCACTGGCGACGTACTAAAATCATCGCCACCCTTGGTCCGGCCAGTAGCAGTGAGACCAGAATTGCCCAGTTGATTGATAAGGGCGTTAATGTGTTTCGCCTGAATATGTCCCATGGCAGTCATGAAGAACACCGTGAACTCGTGGCAAAAGTGCGCAAGGTGGCACAACGCAAAAAACAGCAGATTGCTCTGCTGATGGATTTATGCGGTCCAAAAATCCGCGTTGGTGTGTTTGAAAATGATCAGATAACGCTCAAAGCCGGTGAAGAGGTGATAGTCAGTTGTTCTGTCAATGCCGGACGTGATGGACTGATCCCTTCGCAATATAAAAACCTGTATAAAGACGTAAAACGTGATGATCGAATTTTACTGGATGATGGCAAACTGGAACTGAAGGTCACATCAATCCGAGAAAAAGAAATTCACTGTACGGTGATTTATGGCGGTATTCTGAAAAATAAGAAAGGCCTGAATCTGCCGGACTCTACAATTTCCACCACCAGTTTCACTGCAAAGGACAAACGCGACAGCGAACTGGCCATCGAACTGGAGGCAGATTACCTGGCGCTGAGTTTTGTGCGTAACGAAAAATGCATCCGCACCCTGAAGCGTTTCGTAGAAAAATCCGGTGGCGATATTCCGGTAATAGCCAAAATAGAAAAGCCGGAAGCCATCGCCTGCATTGACAGTATTCTGGCGGAAGCCGATGGCATTATGGTGGCGCGGGGCGATCTGGGTATTGAAATGCCGGCACAGCAGGTGCCGTTAATACAGAAAGACCTGATTAACCGTGCGCGGCTGTATGCCAAGCCGGTGATTGTAGCAACCCAGATGCTGGAATCGATGATCAGCAATTCCAAGGCCACCCGAGCTGAGGTCAGTGACGTGGCTACTGCGGCACTGTCCAGTGCAGATGCGGTCATGCTCTCTGCAGAAACCGCCAGTGGCGATTACCCGGTGCTGGCGGAGAGCATGATGGATGATATTCTACGCGAAATGGAAGCCTACCAGTGGCACCATGGTCGTTTTGGTGAAGCGGATTTCGCCCAGCTCAATGACAAGATTGAAGCGGACAGAAAAGCGGTCTCCACTGCGGTTAAATCATTGGCGGATGAACTGCGTCTGCAGGGCATACTGGTGCCAACTAACAGCGGCGCAACCGCCAGAGTATTGTCTGCAGAACGGCCCGGCGCACCCCTGATCGGGGTTAGCAGCAACGCCGCAGTGTGTCGCAGGCTGGCGCTTAACTGGGGAGTGATTCCGTTATATGTTACAGAAGAAGTGAGTCAAAACTGGCGCGAGCTCGGAGAGCAGGTGTGTGAAATGTGTGCACTGGCAAAAACCGGTAATCGGGTGTTGCTGGTGTCCGGTTTTAGTGACAGTGCCGAGCTGAATGAGCCGGTAATGAAGCTGATGTATGTCAGCGCCGGAGAATAAACGATAAACGGGCCGTGGTCTGCTGGATTAAGTAGAACTAGCGGGGTGCCTGGCTGGCACCTGGGCTATTCGAGAAATTCCAGTCCTACACCATCCGGTTCGTGACGCACCACCCGGGCACGGTTCTCCGGTGGCTCCTCGCCATCTCCCAGCTGGTTTTTGAGCTGTACAGTGACTTCGCTGCCAACCGGTGGCATGTGGGTTTCATCCAGCACCAGGTAGAGCCCGCCGTCGCTGATATCGCGGGTACGGACGGTGACCGGTGGCTGTCCAGGCACGGTGAGTTCAATATCAACACCCAGCCCGATGCGCAGGTGTTTTCTGTTTTCTGATGGCATATTACTTAATGGTTTTGTGAAACATGCATTTGATAATAGTCGTCAATTATGACTTTGCATAGAATTTAGTATTTCGATGATGTCCCGTTGCCATTGATTGAACACGGGTTTGAGCTGTGGAATGTCGAACATGTCATTGAAGCTGGCCGGATTGGCACTGATCAGTATGGTGTCGTCGCCTTCGGCATATATCGCAATTTTGAGCGGCAGGTAGGGAATCAGTTGTGGGTAGTCCGCTGCCAGTTGTTTGACCTGTTCGCCCTTGCCGAAAAACACCACCCGGTACTTATCCGTCGCATAGCCCTTGGCGGTGAGGCCGACATCCACCCGTTGTACGCGGGATAAACTGTAGCCCCTGTCGCTGATCGCCTGTTGCAGTGTCGACATGGTTTCGGGGAAGGCCTCGCTGGAGCGCACCATAATCATTTCACCGGTGACCACCGCCTGGCTGCACAGGCTGAACAACATCAGTAGCAGAAAACTAAATGAACGCGTGATCACAGGCTGGCATCCTCCAGTATTCCCAGGTAAAGCTCATACATCTTATCGCAGGACTCATCCAGAGCGTTGTTATTGAACAGCTGGCTCAGGTGTTTTGGGTTAATGCTCATCATCTGTACCTTGCCATCCTGTTCTGTAATAGTGATGCGGCAGGGTAAAAACATGCCGACGCGGGGGTCGATTTTCAGCGCGTCATAAAGGAAATTAAAATTACAGAAATACACCATGGTCTGGCGGCTGCTTTTATCTACTTCGATATCCAGCCCATCGGTGAGTGCCTGGTCACGAATATGAATAAAGTTGGCACCCGCGATGGCGCGTTTAACATTGATCAGGGTTTCCTCGAATGAGTAGGGCGACTCAACCATCAGTGTAGGAGGTTCTTCTGCATACAGGTCATCCTTGTACAGGTTGTCACGTTGAAAACTGCGGATGTAACTGACAATGTCATTGATCTGCTGGCGCGACAGCCCCAGCTGACTGGCCGCGGGCATAATCGAACCCTGGCGGCTGTATTTGATAATAAAATACAGCATCTCGTCCGGCGCGGAATGCAGAAAACCCTGATTATTCAGCGCGGTGGCGGTAACCGGAATATCGGTGGGACGGGAAAAGTGCATGCCGGTACCTTTTCCGCCCTGCGCATTTTCACCGTGGCAGCTGGCGCAGTAGGTCTGGTAGAGCTGCTTGCCGGTTTGCGGGTTGCCCTCAATGGTGCGAGCTGACCAGACCCTGGGCGGCGTCTTACGCCAGCCGTTGATATAGTCAATGATCGCCACGATATCGTCCTCGGGCATC
>JBFFND010000184.1:0-5435 GCA_041563375.1 Gammaproteobacteria bacterium
AAATAACCACATAAACCTCGCTTTAAGCCACTATTCGCTTACCGTTAGTCACTGATTTATGGTAGAATTTCCCGCTTTATAACTGTGTGATCTGTCACGTCTGAAAGCCTGCCACATAACCAGTAAAATTAACGGAAAAAAGAGCTTATGGCTGAATTCGCCAAAGAAATATCCCCTGTCAATCTAGAAGATGAAATGCGCCAGTCCTACCTCGATTACGCCATGAGCGTAATCGTTGGCCGGGCACTCCCCGATGTACGGGATGGCCTCAAACCGGTTCACCGTCGTGTGCTCTATGCGATGAATGAACTCGGCAACGACTGGAATAAACCCTACAAGAAATCGGCCCGTGTGGTGGGTGACGTTATCGGTAAATATCACCCTCACGGTGATACCGCGGTATATGACACCATCGTACGTATGGCACAGCCCTTTTCCATGCGTTATATGCTGGTTGACGGTCAGGGTAACTTTGGCTCGGTGGATGGCGACTCACCGGCGGCGATGCGTTACACCGAAGTGCGCATGGACAAGATTGCACACCAGATTCTGGCGGACCTTGATAAGGAAACCGTTGATTTTATTGATAACTATGACGGTTCGGAGAGCGAACCGGCAGTAATGCCAACCCGTATTCCGACGCTGCTGGTGAACGGTTCTGCCGGCATAGCAGTGGGCATGGCTACCAATATCCCACCCCACAACCTGAATGAAGTCATCGATGCCTGTATTGCGCTGATTGAGGATCCACAGCTCAGCATCGAGTCACTGATGGATTATATTCCGGCGCCGGACCTGCCTACCGCAGCGATTATCAACGGCATTAACGGCATCCGTGAAGCCTATCGTACCGGTCGCGGGCGCATGTTTATGCGCGCACGCACCGAAATTGAAACCGATGCCAATGGCCGTCAGCGCATTCTTGTAAAAGAGCTGCCGTATCAGGTGAATAAGGCACGTCTGATCGAACGCATTGCCGAGCTGGTTAAAGAGAAGAAAATCGAGGGCATCACCGAGATCCGCGATGAATCCACCAAGGATATTCGCGTAGTGATTGAGGTGCGTCGCGGTGATGTGGCGGAAGTGATTCTGAATAACCTGTTCAAGCAGACCCAGCTACAGACCGTGTTCGGTATCAATATGGTCGCGCTGGTGGATGGCCAGCCGAAATTGCTCAATCTCAAGGAAATCCTTGAAGCCTTTGTGCGCCACCGCCGTGAAGTGGTGACCCGTCGTACTATCTATGAACTGCGCAAGGCCCGTGAACGCGCCCATGTGCTGGAAGGTCTGGCAATTGCACTGGCCAATATCGATGAAGTGATCGAGCTGATCAAACGCTCCAGCACCTCGGCAGAAGCCAAAGTGGCACTGATCTCACGCGCCTGGGCGCCGGGTATGGTGTCGGATATGCTGAGCCGCTCCGGTGCTGAGGCCTCGCGCCCGGAATTCCTGAAAAGTGAATTCGGTATGCGTGAGGACGGTTACTACCTGTCAGAGGCCCAGGCACAGGCAATTCTGGAATTACGCCTGCACCGTTTAACCGGTCTTGAGCAGGATAAAATACTCAATGAATTCAAAGAGATACTTGATCTTATTAAAGGGCTTATTGAAATACTGTCAAGCCCCGACAGACTGCTGGAAGTGATCCGGGAAGAGCTGCAGCAGATCAAGCAGGACTTTGGCGATGAGCGCCGTTCAGAAGTGATCGATGCGCAGCTGGATCTGAGCATGGAAGACCTGATTACCGAAGAAGATGTGCTGGTGACCTTCTCCCATGAGGGCTATGCCAAGTCCCAGGCGCTGTCGGAATACAGCACACAGAAGCGCGGTGGTCGTGGCAAGTCCGCTACCAGCATGAAACAGGAAGATTTTATCGACAAGCTGTTTATCGCCAACACCCATGACACCCTGCTGTGCTTCTCAAGCCGCGGCAAGGCGTACTGGATCAAGGTGTACCAGCTGCCCCAGGCGAGTCGTGGTTCGAGAGGCAAGCCACTGGTGAATCTGTTGCCACTGGAAGCGGGTGAACGCATCAATGCGGTACTGCCGGTGCGCGAGTACGATGAAAATCACTTTATCTTTATGGCGACCAGCTCCGGCACGGTTAAGAAAACCCCATTGCCGGCCTTCTCAAACCGCCGTAATGGCGGCATTATTGCCATCGACCTGCGCGGCGATGACACACTGGTTGATGTGGCGCTTACTGATGGTACCCAGGACATTATGTTACTGGCCAGCTCGGGCAAGGCGATGCGCTTTAATGAATCCACAGTGCGCGCCATGGGTCGGACTGCGGCGGGTGTTCGTGGCATCAAGATGACTGAAGGCCAGAAGGTGATCAGCCTGATTGTTGTGGATGACAGTGCGTCGATTCTGACCGCCACCGAAAATGGTTATGGCAAGCGTACCGCTGCCGTGGATTACCCAAGCAAGGGCCGGGGTGGCCAGGGGGTTATCTCGATCCAGGCATCTGAACGTAATGGTGCTGTAGTGGGTGCAGTGCAGGTTACCGATCAGGATGAGTTTATGATGATCTCCAATGCCGGCACACTGATTCGCACCAGTGTGGAAGATGTTCGGGTGATGGGTCGAAATACCCAGGGGGTTCGCCTGATCCGACTGGTTGAAGGTGAGAAACTGGTGGAGATTGAGCGCATCGAGTTACTGGGTGATGGTGAAGACAGCCCGGCAGATGATGCGGCTGAATAAATAATAACTGAATGCCGTATTACACGAATTACGGATCAAATGACATTACACAGCACTGCAAGCAGTGCTTGCATAACACAAACAGGGTGGGGCAATGAGCAGAGTGTTTAACTTTAGTGCAGGTCCAGCAATGCTGCCTGAGGACGTATTGAAAACAGCGCAGCAGGAAATGCTCGACTGGCATGGCAGCGGCATGTCGGTGATGGAAATGTCCCATCGAGGCAAGGACTATATGTCGATTGCCGCCAAAGCCGAAGCGGATCTGCGCGAGCTGATGGATATCCCCGCCAACTATAAAGTGCTGTTCCTGCAGGGTGGTGCCAGCAGCCAGTTTGCCGCGGTGCCGATCAACCTGATGGGCAGCAAGCGTAAGGCAGATTATGTACTGACTGGTCAGTGGGGTGAAAAAGCCATTGCCGAGGCCAGGCGTTTTGGCGAAGTCAATGTCGTAGCCAGTTCCAAAGACAGCAATTTCACCACCGTGCCAGCACAGAATAGCTGGCAGTTAAGTGATGATGCGGCTTATCTACATTACACCCCTAATGAAACCATTGTCGGGGTTGAATTCCCGTTTTTGCCAGAGGTTGATGTACCGATTGTTGCCGACATGTCCTCAACCATTCTGTCCAGGGCAATTGATGTCAGCAAGTTCGGCATTATCTACGCCGGGGCACAGAAAAATATCGGCCCGGCGGGTTTGACCATTGTGATTGTGCGCGAGGACCTTATCGGTAATCCAATGGAAGGTATGCCGGTGATGCTGGATTACAAAACCCATGCAGATAATGATTCAATGTACAACACACCCGCCACCTATGGCTGGTATCTGGCCGGCCTGGTATTTGAGTGGCTGAAAGAGAATGGCGGTATTGCAGCCATGGAAGAAGTGAACCGTCGCAAGGCCGCAAAACTTTACGCCGCGATTGACGCATCGGATTTCTATTCCAATCCGGTGGATATCGAATGCCGTTCATTAATGAATGTACCGTTTATTCTGGCGGATTCAGCACTCGATGACAGCTTTCTCAAACAGGCAGCGGCTTCCGGTCTGCACACATTAAAAGGTCATCGCTCGGTGGGTGGCATGCGTGCCAGTATCTATAATGCGATGCCGGAAGCTGGCGTCGATGCGTTGATTGAATTCATGCAACACTTTGAAAAGACCCAGGCATAAACAGAAGGCTTAAGCGGTTATTATTAATGGGTATTGGTACTTCTTCTGCTTAATAACAGAATAAACGCCATGCTTATGCAAAGACCTGGGTTTTAACAGAATCATGTGCTGGCATTATTAAAATTCTCTCCCTGGATAATGGATTTTTATCAGCAGCAGACTGGAAAGAGTATGTACAAAATAAAAACATATAATGCGATATCACCATTGGGGCTGGATCGTTTAACCACTGAAGGTTACGAGGTTGGCGAGGATGTCAATGAGCCTGATGCAATCATGCTACGCTCGTTCAAGTTGCATGATGTGCCGGTTGCTAATTCAGTTAAGGCTATCGGGCGTGCTGGCGCCGGGGTCAATAATATCCCGCTGGATAAAATGTCTGAACGTGGCATCGTGGTGTTTAATGCGCCGGGGGCCAATGCCAATGCGGTAAAGGAGCTGGTTATTGCCGGTATGTTAATGGCTTGCCGCAACCTGATTGCTGCATGGCAATACACCACGCACTTATCGGGTAATGATGATGAAGTGGCAAAAGCGGTTGAAGAAGGTAAGAAAAAATTTGCCGGTTATGAACTGCCGGGTAAAACCCTGGGTGTGATCGGGCTGGGTGCGATTGGTGCGCAGGTGGCGAATGCGGCCGAGGCGCTGGGTATGAAAGTGATTGGTTATGACCCGGCAATTACCGTACACCATGCATGGCAGTTGTCTGCCAGTGTACAGAAAATGGACAGTGCAGATGAACTGTTTGCCGAAGCTGATTTTGTCACCTTTCATGTGCCGCTTATCGATGCTACGCGCAATATGCTGAACGCCGACACACTGAGTCATATGAAACCAGGTGCGGTGGTGCTGAATTTTGCCCGGGATGGCATCGTCAATGATACGGATGTGCTGGCTGCCATCAACGCAGGCCAGATAGGCGCCTATGTGTGTGATTTTCCCACTACCGAATTGCAGGGTAATGACAGGGTGATCACACTGCCGCATCTTGGGGCCTCCACGGTAGAAGCGGAAGATAACTGTGCAGTAATGATTGCCGAACAGCTTAAGGATTATCTACAGAATGGCAATATCCGCAATTCAGTTAATTTCCCCAATATCAAGCTGGCACGTCGTGAAGGCTATCGACTGGCGATTGCCAATAAAAACCAGCCGGATATGCTGGCGAAAATTTCCCACCAACTGGGTGAATCGGGCCTGAATATCAAGCACATGGCGAATGAATCCCGTAAGGATCTGGCCTATACCCTGATTGATACAGACCTTGAGCCGAGCGCTGAAACTCTGACAAAAATCACTGCCATTGACGGAGTCTTATCCGTTAGACTGGTCTAGACTAACCTCCTTACTGACCGACTTGATTATGAGTGAACAAGACAAACTACTGGGTATACGCAATCAGATTGATGCAATTGATCAACAGATTCAGGATCTGATTAATCAGCGTGCCGAGTGTGCCCGCCAGGTGGCTGAAATTAAAATCAAGTCGGGTGAAACAGAGCACTTCTACCGCCCGGAACGTGAAGCCCAGGTGCTGACAGAAATTAAAAAA
>JBFFND010000185.1:0-5289 GCA_041563375.1 Gammaproteobacteria bacterium
CGGCAAAGGCCTCGTTGATTTCCCAGTAGTCCACATCACTGATGCTTAACTGATGGCGTTGCATAATCGGCGCCATCGCATGGGCCGGACCCAGCCCCATCTGGCTGGGGTTGAGGCCCGCCCATTCGGTGTCCTTGATTCGCGCCAGTACCGGTAGCTTGTGTTTTTCCACGGCCTCTGCCGAGGCGAGCAGCAGCATCGCTGCTCCGTCGGTAATCTGTGCGCTGTTGCCGGCGGTGACCATGCCGTAGGTGCGATCAAAATAGGGCTTGAGTTTGGCCAGGCTCTGCATCGATGAGTCGCGGCGAATACCATCGTCATGGTCAAAGTATTGCCCGCGGTGGTTATACAGGGTTTCAATTTCATCGAGATGGCCATTGTCCATGGCATCCCCCAGGCGATGATGACTGGCTACGGCAAAGCTATCCATCTGCTCACGGCTAATGCCGAAACGGTAGGCAATTTCCTCGGTGGTCTGTCCCATGGACAGGCCGACAATGGGATCACTCAAACCGCGCACCAGCGCAATCACCGGTTTCAGGTGTGCCGGTCTGAGCTTTGCAAACTGCGCGAGTTTCTTGCCGGTGGTTTTTGCCGCCATCAGCTGGCTGAGCCAGTTCACCATCAGGTCATTGTATAGAATCGGTGCTCGGCTCATCGACTCGGTACCACCGGCCAGTACCAGCTCACTCTGACCGCTTTTAATATTGCGGTAAGCAGAATCAATTGCCTGCAAACCCGAGGCACAGTTACGTTGTACAGTCCAGGCGGGCACGGTTTGCGGAATGCCCAGGCGCAGTGCAATCACCCGTGCAATATTGGCTTCATCCGGGTTGGGCATCACGCAACCGACGATGACTTCATCCAGCTTCGCCAGGTCGATTTCATGTTCGAGTAACAACGGGCGGGCGGCGGCAACCGCCAGGTCCGAGGCGGTAAAATCACCGGGGCGTCCACGGGCTTTGAGAAACGGTGTGCGTTTGCCATCAACTATATAAACATCGCGTGCTGTGCTCATTGTGTTTTCCATCCTGTATGGCTGAATTCATCAACGCTGATTGCATTGAGGGTGGCATCATGTGCGGCGCTGATCTTGTCGGCTTCATCCTGGTCGATAATTTTTTGCCGGATTGCATCGGCAATCACCTGATCAAAATCCCTGACATTGCTGACCAGACCAATGCGCATCGCATCGCGTAGTTTGCGTTCAGCTTTTTCTGCAGCGAGAACCTTTTGCAGTGCATATTCCAGTCGACCCATGGGATCGCTGGCATCATCGGTGAGAAAAATGTCCTGGCTTAGACGATCCCGTGTCGCCGAGGGCTCAAGCAATAAACGCGCGACCTGATGGCCGAGCTTGTCACTGGCGCCGCCATAAGGTTTTGTCAGTGGAAAAATCAGCATCGTTAACAGGCTGCCCAGCACGGGCACAGGGAAGTTACGCAGCACTGCTTTCATGGATTCCTGGGTGTTGTACAGACAATCCTCACAGGCCCATTGTAATAACGGCAGATCGTCACGTTGCTCACCCTGGTCTTCATAATGCTTCAGCACTGCAGTCAATAAATACAGATTGGACAGCGCATCGGCGAGCCGGCCGGAAATTTTTTCACGGCGTTTAAGCGAGCCACCCAGTATCAGTACGCAGGCATCCGCCAGCAATGCAAACGCAGAGCTCATACGGGTGAGTTGCTGGTAATAATGTTTAACCCGGCCTTTGCCTGGTGCGGAGACGAAACGTGCGCCGCTCAGGCCAAACCACAGTGAACGAAAAACGTTGCTGATAATAAAACCGATATGCCCGAACAGTGCATCGTCAAACAGGTTGAGTGAAGTTTCTGCATCCGGATGGTTGACCGCTTCCACTTCTTTTAACAAAAATGGATGGGAGCGCAGTACGCCCTGGCCAAACACAATCATGCTGCGCGTCAGAATGTTCGCACCTTCCACGGTAATGCTGATGGGCAGGCCCTGATAAGCGCGGCCGAGAAAATTGCGTGGCCCGAGGCAGATGCCGTGACCGCCGTGAACATCCATTGCATGGTTAACTACCTTGCGCATGCGCTCGGTCATCTGGTATTTCATAATGCCGGAAATCACCGAAGGGCTTTCGCCGCTGTCCAGACCACTCAGGGTCAGTTCCCGTGCCGCATTCATGATGTAACAATGGCCGGCAATCTGTGCCAGGGCTTCTTCAACACCTTCAAAGTAACCGATGGGGGTACGGAACTGCTTACGAATGCGCGCATAGGCACCGCTGTAGCGGGCAATGTATTTACCTGCGCCGGTACTCAGTGCCGGTAATGAAATGGCGCGGCCATCGGACAGGCAGTTCATTAACATGGTCCAGCCCTTGCCGACATAATCCTGGCCACCAATGACCCAGTCCATGGGAATAAACACATCCTTACCCCGGTTCGGGCCGTTCATAAACATGTGGTTGGAGGTAAAGTGCCGCTTGCCGATATCAATACCGGCGATGTCGGTTTTAATCAGTGCCAGGGTGATGCCCAGTTCGTCGTCCTCGCCCAGCAGGTGTTCCGGGTCGTACAGCTTGAATGCCAGACCCAGTACGGTTGCCACCGGCCCCAGGGTGATATAACGCTTTTCCCAGTTAAGGCGAATCCCCAGTACATCGTCCTTGCCATCAAACTGCCCGCGACACACCACACCAATGTCATTCATGGCCGTAGCATCGCTGCCGTTTTCCGGGCCGGTTAAACCGAAGCAGGGAATTTCCTCACCGCTGGACAGCCGCGGCAGGTAATAGTCTTTCTGTTCACGGGTGCCGTAGTGCATCAGTAGTTCACCGGGGCCCAGAGAGTTGGGTACCATTACGGTCACCGCCGCGGTGATACTGCGACCGGCGATTTTCATTACCACACTGGAATGACCCAGTGCGGAAAATTCCAGCCCGCCGTAGCTTTTGGGAATAATCATCGCGAAGAATTTATGCTGCTTGAGAAACTGCCAGATTTCAGGCGACAGGTCATGATCCTGCTGGGTGATTTGCCAGTCATCCAGCATGGCGCAGAGTTCTTCTACCGGGCCATCCATAAACGCCTGTTCTTCGTCGCTGAGTTTTGAAGGTGGCAGTTCACGAATTTTTTCGTAATCCGGCTTGCCGTTAAACAGGTCACTTTCCCACCAGGTTTTACCTGCATCCAGGGCTTCCTGTTCGGTTTGTGAAATGGCCGGCATGGCCTTGCGCATCATTTGTAGCAAGGGTTCGGAAATATATTTCTGCCGTATCTGCGGCATATTCACTGGTAGCACCAGTGCAAGGTACAGCGCCCAGAGAATAAACAGGCCAGCCAGTCCCACCGTGCCGGAGAAAGTAAAGACCAGTAACACAACGCCCAGCAATGCACTCCACACAATCTGTGGTAGTCGGAAATAGGCGGCTGCGCCTATGCTAAGCAGGAAGATAAATAGCCAGGTTAGCATCGGTGTTCTCCTGTTGGCCGCTTGCTTAAAGCCGTCGGGTTATTGAATATCCATGCATTGCTATACTGTTTGTCCTGAACATGGCCTGTTTTGTTCATTGTTTGCATTTTTATCGGTACCTTAGTTTGAGCCGGTTCTGGCGTTCGCTTCTGCTGATTCACCTGTTGCATCAGGCTCGCGTTGTGCGTCGTCTTTAAGCTTCACGGTCGTATGCAGTGTGTGTTCAGTCACAGGCGTGTCTGCTTTGTTCACAGACCTGCTTGATGATTTACTGGGCAAGGTATTAATGTCATTTTCATCATTCAATTCTATGCCGTCCTTGCCCCAGGGCATTTTCTGGTAAACCGCCAGCTCGTCGAAATCCAGTATCGGGTATTTGATCACGTCGAAATAGGGCGAATAGTCAAAGTCCTTCGGCGTAATTAAACGGGTGTTGCGACGATACAGTGTGAGCTGGCCATCCTCATTGCGATGCAGTACAGGTAACACCGGATAACGTACCGAAGCGAAGGCTTCTGCAATCATGGTAGAGCAGACCGTGTGCGTAGGTGTACCCGCATTGTGTTCAAACAGGCTGGAACGCCAACGCCGCGGTAGCAGGGTGTAGGGAAACAGAAAACGTGCCAGATCCAGTATCTGTCGCACATTGTAATAACTGCCCAGACGGTTGATGGCATAGGCAATGACTTTCTGTGAATCGGTGCGGGTCATGCTGGTGGGTCGACAGATGCGCAGGTGTTCATCCTTGTATTTGCGAATACTGTCAACAATAGTGCCGTGGCCCAGTTGTGATTCGATGATCAGTTGCTCGTCCGGTGAGCCCTTGTAATAGGACTGTATATGCTCACGCAGTACCGGGTCGTCGATATTGTGTAATGGGCCAATATACAGTGCGGAGTGGGTCCAGTTGCTGAGGGTAATGGTTTTAATGATTTCACTGACATGGGTGCGGCCTTCCACCAGAATCACATCGCCGACACGAATCTCATAACGCAGTCGATCAAAATCCGACGGAGGAAGTTCCCGTTCTGCATGGCGGGTGTTCAGCCAGGCAACGATTTTTTCCCACAATGCGTTTTTTATGGTTTTAAAAATATTCAGTGACATCAGTATTACAACAACCTTGTTAAATGCATGGGTAATACGGCGGACGCCTGGCCATTATCCTGACCTTTATAATGAGTCTAGTTCAACGGGCTGTATTTTTTGTCGATTGCCCTCTCAAAATGCACGTACCCATTGCGCCAGTTGTTGCAGCTCCTCGTCACGATTATAGAAGTGGGGTGAAAAGCGAATGCCACCACCACGCAAGGCGCACACCACGCCTTTATCCAGCAGGAACTGGTACAGCGCTTCAAGATCAGTTTGCTGCTTGTTGAAAGTAAAAATACCCGACTGTCGCCCATGCTGGTGTGGGCTGATGATCTGTACGCCCGGAATCTCGGTAAATAATGTATGCAGCTGCCGTACATGCTGCAGCACCTGCTGTTCGACGTGCACCATGCCGATTTCAAGCAACAGACTGACACTGGCATGCAGTGCGTGGATGCTGAGTGAATTGGGGCTGCCGCATTCAAAGCGGCGTGCGTTCTGCGCCGGTTGCCAGTTATGCATGGCGCTGAAATCCGTCATGTCCTGCACCATGTGCCAGCCGTGTTGTTGCAGGCTCAGTTGCGGCATGGTGGACTGCTTGCAGTAAAACAGTGCCAGGCCTTCAGGCCCCAGCATCCACTTGTGACCATCCGCCACCACAAAATCCGCCTGGATTTCCTGTACATCGAATTGCAGCGCGCCCACCTGCTGGATTGCATCCACGCAAAACAGGGTGTTATTGGCCAGGCA
>JBFFND010000186.1:0-5284 GCA_041563375.1 Gammaproteobacteria bacterium
GTCGGGGTAAAAATAATTCTTGCGCGCAAACACCGAATGCTTGTTGATGCGTGCCCCGGTGGCCAGGCCGAATTTACTCGCCATGCGAATCGCTTCTGCATTGACCACTGGCAGCACACCGGGTAAACCCAGGTCAACTGCGCAGGCCTGGGTGTTTGGCTCGGCACCATAGGCGGTTGATGCGGAGGAAAAAATTTTACTCCGGGTGCGCAACTGCGCGTGTATTTCCAGACCGATAACGGTTTCCCATTCCATAAAGAATGCCTCTTTAAAAATATTGCCTGAACTAAAAGCCTGTCGTTATCATGATGTAATGATTATAAATAGGCTTCAGGTATCTGTTTGTGCCAGTCGGTTTGCTGCTGGTACTGGTGCGCCACATTCAGCAGACGACTTTCCTCGAAATGATTGGCGATGATCTGCAGGCCCACCGGCATGTTATTGCTGAAACCGGCGGGTACACTCATACCAGGCAGGCCGGCGAGATTGACCGCAATGGTGTAAATATCGGACAGGTACATGGAGATCGGATCGTCGGTTTTTTCACCAATATTGAAGGCGGTCTCCGGTGCTGCCGGGCCCATGATTACATCGACTTTTTCAAATGCCTGTTTGAAATCATCGGAAATCATACGCCGCAATTGTTGCGCCTTGATGTAATAAGCATCGTAGTAACCCGCTGATAATGCATAGGTGCCAACCATAATGCGACGTTTGACTTCTTCACCGAAACCTTCGCCCCGTGAGCGTTTGTACAGGTCTTCCAGGTCTTTTGGATCATCGCAACGGTGGCCAAAACGCACCCCATCAAAGCGTGACAGGTTGGAAGAGCATTCCGCCGGTGCCACTACATAATAAACCGGTACCGCGAGGTGGGTGTTGGGCAGGCTGATATCGATAATTTCCGCGCCCATGTCCCGGTATTGTTGCAGTGCGGCTTGCACCACGCTATTGATGTCTGCGCCCAGGCCTTCACCAAAATATTCTTTTGGCAGGCCAATGCGTAAACCGTCCAGTGGCTTATCGAGCTCGGCACGGTAGTCCGGCACAGGCTGCTCCAGAGAGGTGGAGTCCCTGGGGTCAAAACCCGACATGGCATTTAATAACAGTGCACAGTCTTCAGCGCTCTGTGCCATGGGGCCGGCCTGGTCCAGGCTGGAGGCAAAGGCAATCATGCCGTAACGGGACACCCGGCCATAGGTGGGTTTGAGCCCGGTGATACCGCAGAAGGACGCTGGCTGGCGAATCGAGCCGCCGGTGTCGGTGCCGGTGGCCGCCGGGGCCAGGCGTGCTGCCACTGAAGCGGCAGAACCACCGGATGAGCCGCCGGGTACGGCGCGTGTGTTCCAGGGATTTTTTACCGCACCATAAAAACTGGTTTCATTGGACGAACCCATGGCGAATTCATCCATATTGGTTTTGCCCAGCATCACCACGCCCGCCTGCTGCAGTTTTTCCACCACGGTGGCATCGTAGGGTGAGGCAAAGTTGTCGAGCATTTTTGAGCCACAACTGGTTTTCACGCCCCTGGTGCAGAAAATATCTTTATGCGCGATGGGGATGCCGGTAAGGGGGCCGGCCTTGCCTGCGCTGCGCTGTGCATCCGCCTCGGCGGCGGCCGCCAGTGCCTGCGTTTCGGTGACGCTGATAAAGCTGTTGAGTTCGGCGTCATGGGCTTTAATGCGCGCCAGGAAGTGTTCGGTGAGTTGCACCGAGCTTACTTCGCCCGCTTCGAGCAGGGCGCTCAGTTCGCTCAGGGATTTTGTGTGATAGGTCATACTGTGTCTCGTAAAATTCGCTCGTGGCCGGGCGTTTGTCGTCTGTAGCGTTGCCGATCCGGATTTATTGCCAGTGCCTATTCAATGACGCGGGGTACCAGGTACAGGCCGTCTTCGGTTTTCGGTGCAATCGCCTGGAAGGCATCGCGCTGGTTTTCTTCCAGTACTTCATCGGCGCGCAGTCGCTGTGCCACATCCATGGGGTGTGCCATGGGTTGTACGTCAGTGGTGTCTACTTCATTCATCTGTTCGACCATGTCGAGAATATTCGACAGGCTGCTGGCATAGCCTTCGATGTTCTGTTCGTCGATTTGCAGGCGCGCAAGGTGCGCAATCTGTTTTACATCATCGGGTCCCAATGACATAGATTTCTCCGTGTGTGTTATGGCCGCGGTGGGGCAGGGCGGTCGATTTGCTCTGGCATTTGTTCGCTGTCGGTCTGCGGCTTATGGCAAGCCTAACAGGAATTTATTCGCGAAGTCGCCAAATGCGTTAAAAACCGCGCAAAATTAGCATATTATGCGGCATGAGGCCACCTGTAAGCTTGCCCTGATCAGCACTCGTTGATAGAGTAGCGCTAATCACCAAAGGGCTTTTAAGGGTGCGGGCTATATCATAACCCTTGAGCTATCCACTATTAATATAATGAGTAAATACAGGCAATGTTTCTAAAACGCTTTCGCGGCATGTTTTCTAATGACCTTTCGATTGACCTTGGAACAGCCAACACGCTGATCTATGCCCGGGGAAAAGGTATTGTTCTTGATGAGCCCTCTGTGGTCGCTATCCGACAGGATCGAGGCGGCAGCGGTGCCAAAGCCATCGAAGCCTATGGCCACGAGGCCAAGCGCATGCTGGGGCGTACCCCGCTGAATATCACCGCCATCCGCCCCATGCGCGACGGGGTGATTGCAGATTTCCATGTTACCGAAAAAATGCTGCAGCACTTTATTCGCAAGGTGCATGAAAGCGCCATGCTGCGACCCAGTCCGCGGGTGCTGATCTGTGTGCCCTGTGGTGCGACCCAGGTGGAGCGTCGTGCGATCAAGGAATCCGCCGCGGGTGCCGGTGCGCGTAAGGTGTACCTGATCGAAGAACCCATGGCTGCTGCCATCGGTGCCGGCATGCCGGTGGATGAGCCTCGGGGCTCAATGGTACTGGATATCGGTGGTGGCACCTCGGAAGTGGCGGTTATCTCACTGAACGGCATTGTCTACTCCGCCTCGGTACGAATTGGTGGTGATACTTTTGATGAAGGCATCATCTCCTACGTGCGCCGCAACTACGGCACGCTGATTGGTGAGGCCACGGCCGAGCGCATCAAGCACCAGATCGGTTCGGCCTATCCCGGTAAGGATCTGCTGGAAATTGAAGTGAAGGGTCGTAATCTGTCAGAAGGTATTCCGCGCAGCTTTACACTGAACAGCAACGAAATTCTTGAAGCCCTGCAGGAGCCATTGCATGGCATTGTCAGTGCGGTAAAAACCGCACTGGAACAAACCCCGCCTGAACTCGGTGCGGATGTGGCCGAGCGCGGTATTGTACTCACCGGTGGCGGATCGCTGCTGCGGGATCTGGATCGTCTGCTGATGGAAGAAACCGGTTTGCCGGTGATTATGGCGGAAGAGCCCCTGACCTGTGTGGCCCGTGGCGGCGGCCGGGTGCTTGAATTGATTGATGAGCACGGCGGCGACTTCTTCGCCGTTGAATAAGCCAGTGGGCCAGGCTGCCTGTGATGTTCCGCCGGTGAGTATTTAATGCAGCAGTCGTTATTTCTACGCGGACCATCGGTTACTCTGCGCACGCTGTTGCTGGTGGTTGTCTCAATTGTGGTGATGGTAGCGGATCACCGCTGGCAGCATTTGCAAACCCTGCGCGGCAGTATTGAAACCTATATTGTCTACCCCCTGCGTTATGTGATTAATTTGCCCGGCAATTTTATTGAGTGGGGTGATGAAGTCTTCAGTTCCCAGCAGTTCCTGCTGGAAGAAAAACGTAAGCTTGAGGAACAGAAACTGCGTGCCCAGGTGAGCCTGCAAAAACTCAGCGTACTGGAAAAGGAAAACGAGCGTCTGCGCAAGATGCTCAGCGCGCAAACCAAAATCGGTGAAATGGTGCTGGTGGCGGAAATCCTCTCGATTGACCTGGATCCCTACAAGCAACAGGTGGTGCTGAATAAGGGCCGCAATCATAAAGTCTATATTGGTCAGGCCATTATCGATGCCTGGGGGGTGATGGGGCAAATCGTGCACCTGGGTGCGCACTCCGCGACCGCACTGCTGATCTCGGACCCCAGTCATGCCATTCCGGTGCAGGTTAATCGCAGTGGTCTGCGTAGCACCGCGTTTGGTATGGGCAGCTCGCAACAGCTTGAGCTGCGTTATATTCCGCATAATGCAGATATTGAAATCGGCGACCTGATTGTGTCATCCGGGCTGGGTGGGCGTTTCCCGCCAAACTACCCGGTGGGTCGGATCGTTTCAATTGAGCGTCCGGCGGGCGAGTCCTTTGCTACGGTGCTGGCGGAGCCGGTAGCGCATCTGGATCGTAGCCGTGAAGTCCTTCTGGTATGGCACAACCCGCCGGTCAATGATGTGCTGTTGAACCAGCCGACTGAGCCGGTGAGCCTTGAGGAAGTTGAGTAATGCAGGGCAAGGGTTGCTTTAACGTGGTGGTGCCAACGCTGATCGTGGCGTTGATGCTACTGATGTGGCCTTTGCCCGACTGGCTGGCCTATCTACGGCCAGATTTTGTAAGCCTGGTACTCATCTACTGGGTGCTGGCTTTGCCGGAGCGGATAGGTGTCACGGTGGCCTGGGTGGTGGGATTGTTACTGGATGTGACCCATGGCGCCATCCTCGGTCAGCACGCGCTGGGGCTGGTGCTGGTGGTATTTATTGTGCAGCTGGAATATCAGCGGATTCGCGTGTTTTCACTGGTGCAGCAGGCGCTGGCAGTGTTTGTGCTGCTGCTGGTCAAACAGGTGCTGGTGCTCTGGGTGTCCGGTCTGGTCGGGCAGGCGCCGCCGCTTCAGTATTACTTTCTGCCCAGTCTCGCAGGCGCCCTGCTCTGGCCCTGGTTGTTCCTGCTGTTGCGTAATCTGCGGCGCAAATTCAGCGTCTCAAAAAGCTTTTAAGGTGGGCAACGGCCCAGTGGTTAATCCACCGGCACTGTACGTCCCTTTGCCCACTGGCGAAGCTGGTCAATCTGTTCTGCCATCAGGATCGACAGCGGTTGTGTGGCAGCGAGTTCTGCCAGCATCAGTTCTGTGTTAATGCCGTCTTCTGTGTTGTGGCTGCTGTACAGGGCAGAGGCAATTGCCTGTTCAATTTCAGCGCCGGAAAAGCCCTCGCTGGCGCTGGCCAGTCGTGGCAGGTCAATAGGGTCGGCGTCGATATTGCGCCGGGCGAAATGAATTGCAAAGATGGCTTGCCGGTTCTGCGCTGAGGGCAGGTCAACAAAAAATACCTCATCCATTCGACCCTTGCGTACCAGTTCCGGTGGCA
>JBFFND010000187.1:0-5249 GCA_041563375.1 Gammaproteobacteria bacterium
AAATCCTTACCACCCGGCCCGGCAGCCAGCACCATACCTTCAGACATGCCAAAGCGCATTTTGCGGGGCTTCAGGTTGGCGACCATTACCGTCAGTTTGCCTTCCAGCTCTTCCGGCGCATAGGCGGACTTGATGCCGGCAAATACATTGCGTGTGGCATCGCCAATGTCCAGGGTGAGTTGCAGCAGTTTATCTGCACCTTCTACGTGTTCGGCCTTGATGATCCTGGCGATGCGCAGGTCGATTTTGGCGAAGTCGTCAAATTCGATTTCGTCGGCTATTGGGTCGAGGCCTTTCTTGTTATCTTCGCTCACTTTTTTCTCATTACCCCTGGGTGCTTTCTGCGCGGTGGCTTTTATGTCTTCTTTCGAGGCGTCGATTATCTTATCGATCGATTCTTTTTCCACGCGCTGCATCAGTGGTTTGAACTTGTTTATTTTGTGGCCGAGCAGTGGCGTTGCAGCATCACTCCACTGGAGTTCGCCGCAGTTCAGAAAGGCTTCGGCTTCTGCGACGACGCCGGGCAGTATCGGCTTGAGGTAAATACACAGCAGTCGGAACATATTGATGCCCTGGGTGCAGATCGCCTGTACTTCGGCTTCCTTTCCGTCCTGCTTGTTCTTGGTCCAGGGTTCTTCCTCGGCGATGTATTCGTTGGCCCTGTCGGCCTGCGCCATTATTTCGCGAATTGCCTGGCTGTATTTACGTTCTTCAAAGTGCTGCGCAATGCGCTCACCTGCGCTCACCATGTCGTTGAACAGGTCTTCGCGGGGCAGGCTGTCGCCGAGCATGCCGTCGTGGTTTTTCTTGATAAAGCCAGCGACGCGCGAGGCGATATTAACGAACTTGCCGACCAGGTCAGTATTCACCCGTTGCTGGAAGTCTTCCAGGTTGAGGTCGATATCATCCACCCCGGAAGACAGTTTGGCGGCGTAGTAGTAACGCAGGTATTCCGGCTTTAACTGGTCCAGGTAGCTGCGTGCCTTGATAAAGGTGCCGCGGGACTTGGACATCTTGGCGCCATCGACGGTGAGAAAGCCGTGGCAGAAGACTTTAGTGGGGGTGCGATAACCGGAACCGTGTAATACCGCTGGCCAGAACAGCGTATGGAAATAGGCGATATCCTTGCCAATAAAATGGTACAGCTCGGTGCTGTCGTCCCTGCCGTCTACAGGGCGCCAGAACTGGTCGAAGTCGATATTGTTCTTATCGGCAAAGTGTTTGAAGCTGGCCATGTAACCAATCGGTGCATCCAGCCACACGTAGAAAAATTTATCGGTGGTGTCGGGAATTTCAAAACCCCAGTAGGGTGCATCGCGGGAGATGTCCCAGTCTTTCAGGCCCGACTCGAACCATTCGCCCAGTTTGTTGGCAATTTCCGATTGCACATGGCCGGCGGTGGTCCAGTTTTTCAGCATCTTCTCAAAATCAGCCAGCTTGAAGAAGTAATGCTCGGTGTCTTTTTTAATCGGCGTGGCACCGGAGACCACCGAGTAGGGGTCTTTCAGGTCGGTGGTGTCGTAGGTGGCACCACAGGCTTCACAGTTGTCACCATACTGGTCGGCCGCACCGCATTTGGGGCAGGTGCCCTTGATAAAGCGATCCGGCAGGAACATCTTTGCTTCCGGGTCATAGGCCTGGGAAATGGTGCGGGTGGTGATGTGCCCGGCATCGCGCAGGTGGCGGTAGATGTCCTGCGCCAGCACTTTGTTCTCTTCTGAATGGGTGCTGTGGTAGTGATCGAAGCCGATAAGGAAATCGGCGAAGTCGGCCTGGTGGTCCTTGCTCACCTGGGCAATCAGCTCTTCCGGGCTGATGCCATCCTGACGTGCTCGCAGCATAATCGGCGTGCCGTGGGCATCGTCCGCACACACGTAGTAGCACTCATTGCCGCGTAATTTCTGAAAGCGCGCCCAGATATCGGTCTGGATATATTCCACCAGGTGGCCGAGGTGAATCGGTCCGTTGGCATAGGGCAGGGCGCTGGTAACCAGTATTTTGCGGGGTGAAGCTGTGCTCATGGGTGCTCGTTGTGTGGAATGTTATTGAGGCGCGTAAAGTAGCATTTTCAGGGGCTTTTTTCATCTATCTTTGCGGCATAAGTGGCCACCAGCCGGTATATCCACAGTAATTGCGCGTGCAAGGGGGGTGCGGCTTCGTTGTATAATGGGTTTTTTTGCCACCAGCTGTTTCATTTTATGTCTGTTATTGCCCCCTTCAGTATATCTGTGCACGACCCCAAACCTGAACTGCGTGAGCTGCATTTCAGTTCCAGCAGATGTCGGTTGAGCAGCGGCTGGAAACCATGCGCGCCTATATTGAATCGCTGTTGCGCCAGTCGCAGACACTGCATGATGCCAATGAGCAGAAGGGATTGATGACGGTGATTGAGATCAGTGAGCAGCTGTTGCCGCATATCCAGTCCGACAGCCTGCCACTGGAGCAAACCCTGGTGGTGGAAATGGGTGAAGGCGGCGAGGGCGAGTCGCTGGATGAGTTATTGAGCTAAGGTACCTTAAGAGAAGAACATGAGCGTAGTAAACACATTGGCCGAGGTGATTGAGCGTCTGTACCAGGAAACCGACGGCTATGCAGATAACCCAGCGGATGCACAGCTCTGGTATAACCGCGGTTATGCTAATGGCATGGTGGCCTGTTTCCGCGCGCGCGGGCATGAGGCCGAATTACCTGCGCTGCCGTTTGATGCAGCGGATGTGCATGAGCGGGAGCGGGTAATGGAATGGCACAAGGCCTATCACCACGGTTTCGAGATGGGGCAGAAGGAAACCGCTGAAGTGATCGAGGCGCACAGCTAGCGAACTTCAATATTCACTCTCGGGCTTCCGGTTCAGGCTTCCAGGGTTCAGGCTTCCAGGGTTCAGGCTTCCCCGGTTCAAACTTCAAGCGTCAGCCGGTAACCCGCAAACTTGCGCATATTCAATACGCCGCTATCCAGTATCAGGTACTGGCCCTTGATGCCGTTGAGCACGCCGGACACTTCGGGTGTCTTATCAAAGTTGAATGAGCTGACCTTGCTCGGGTACTGCTCAACCGGGTAGCGAATATCCACCACCTTCTCATCGCTTAAATATTCTATGGCATCGCCACCGATGCGTTCGCTCAGCTGGCTGATTGCGGTTTCGCACTGTGCGTAGAGTTCATCGCGGCGCTGCGGCATATCCAGTGTCTCGGCTTCGCCCTTGAGCATTTTCTGCCAGCTGGTTTTATCCGCCACATGGTCCTTGAAAATTACTTCCAGCAGCCCGGAGGTCAGGCGATCTTTAACCCTGAACATCGGTATGGCCTGGGTTGCGCCCTGGTCCATCCAGCGGGTGGGAATTTGTGTGCCACGGGTAATGCCCACCTTAAGCCCCGATGAATTGGCCAGGTAGACATAATGGTCAATCATACAGTGCTGTTCACCCCATTGCGGCTCGCGGCAGGTGCCCTGGGCATAGTGGCACTTTTCCGGCTTGATAATGCAGCTGTCGCACTGGGCCAGTGACTGGAAACAGGGGTAGCAGAAACCCTGGTTAAAACTTTTGCGGATTTTGCGGTTACAGGCAATGCAGTTGATCTCGGCATGATGGCTGAGTTTGATCGGCTGGCCAATCAGCGCGTTCATATCAACCAGCTGCTGGTCTGCGTCGTTGTTGAAGGGCAGCTGGTACTCAACCGTGTCTGCCAGCCGGGTGTGCATTTTCTGTATATTGCCGGAAATGTTCATCGGGGAGGATTTGCCAGAGTGATTAGTTAAGGGTGGTAGTAACAGTGGTTAATATATAAATTGCTAAAGCGCGTGATTTTAACACAGCCATGGCATATGGCAGAAATTAACAGCGGATTGGGTTAGGCTAGGGTGAACAAGCCGGGAAGAATAAGTCCGGAACAATAAAGACGGAAGATCAAACACAGTCGCTGTGCTGTTATTAATGTTTAATGCATGTGAGGGATATTATGTCCGACAATGAAAAGATTTATCCAATTGCCAACTGGGATATGGGGCCCATCGAGGAGCACGGCCTGGTGGTGTTTCGTCCGCATTTTATTTCATCGCCGGAGCAGACCGCGCAGGATGCGGAAGCCAGTCGTTTTTACGCGCTCACCCTGGTGCAGGCAAAGGAACTGAAAACCGCACTGGAAAATGCCATTGGTATGCTGGAAAAGAAGCAGTAGCGTCTGCCCTGGCTGCCTGTCGGCGCAGTAAACGGGCTGTGCGCAAATAGCGTATAATGTGCGCGAAATTTAGCCAGGGTAATGAGGAATTATGAGCGAGAAAGTATTTGCGGGCTGTGTGTTTGATCCGGCACAGGCGGAAACCATGCTGGGTAAAACGGTGCTGGTCAGCCTGACCTGTATGAATGATTTCGGTGACCTGGAAGCCTTCGAGCAGTTTGCCGGGCAGATTCTGCGCATTAATAATGAAGATGGCCTGGTGGTGATGCGTGAAGACACGCAGGAGGAAATGAGCCTGCCGCCGGATCTGGATCATTACCAGTCGGCGAAACCCGGCGATTACAAACTGGCCGAGTCGGATAAAATTGTCAGCAACCCCGATTACCTGGTGGAGTGGGATATATACCCGCCGGATGCGAACCAGGCACCCTAGCGAATAATCGAGTTAATCACCTGCCCCAGCGCGTGATTGAAAATCGAGTGATCGGCAATAATGCGTGAGCGCTTGTCATTCAGCTCCTGCATAAAATCACTGGCGGTTTTTTCAATCACCTTGTTACCGTGACGATCGACAAAAATCAGTTTGGCTTCATCGAACAGCACCACGGATAATTTAACCCGTCGCGGTGCCTTGCCTTCGCCGTTGAAAATTTCAAACCATACGCCCTGTTTTACATCCTGTGGCAGGCGGGCGATCTGCGTGCGTGGATCTTCTTCCTCGGGCAGGTCTTCTTCGCTTTCAGCAATCGCCTCTTCCAGGCTAATATCCGGCTCGCTGTCGGGGGACTCCTGGAAAAATTCGGAGTTTTCCAGCAGGCGTTTGTGTATGTCGCGCAGCGCGTTGATCGAGGCGTCGACGCTGGCGGGACTCAGGTTGGCGGAGTCCAGCAGGGTCTTGATTTCTTCTATCAGGTTCTCGGAATCGCTGTTGAGTAACACCCACTGCACCGAACTGGTGATCGGTTGCACGCTGTAAATCATGTGTTTTAACAGGGTGACAGCCTCGTTCCACTCCGGGCTGTCCTTGCCGTGTTTTACAAAGCGCTGGTACATAATGTTGGACCACTGCTTCA
>JBFFND010000188.1:0-5200 GCA_041563375.1 Gammaproteobacteria bacterium
GCTGCCTGTGGTGATGCAGACAATACTGAACCGCCCGCAGAACTGGTTGAGTTCGAGCCGAGTTTACAGATAGAACGGCTATGGCAGGTCAATACCGGCGATGGTGCAGGGCAGCTCTATTTAAAATTATCGCCACTGATTACAGGCGATAAGATCTTTGTTACTGATCGTCATGGCGAAGTTACTGCCTATGAGCGGGAAACGGGCAAACAGATATGGTCAACAGAGCTGGATATGCAAGTCAGTGGTGGCGTTGGAGGTGATGCTGCACATCTGGTTGTAACCGGCACCAATGGCCATGTGGTGTTGCTGGATACCAGTGGCAATATCGTGTGGACCGTTGACGTATCATCCGAAGTGCTGATGCCGGCAAATATTGTGGCAGATCTGGTGGTGATTCGTTCGGTTGATGGACGGATTTCCGCGCTGCGCCTCAAGGATGGCTCGGAACAATGGACATTCAAACGTGATGTGCCAGCGCTCAGTTTACGTGGCAACAGCCTTCCCATTATCACCCAGGGTTATATATTCGCCGGGCTTGATAATGGCCGCCTGGTGACACTGGACCTGCTTAGCGGTAAAACTATTTTTGATATTGCAATTGCCGCACCCAGTGGCCGCTCTGAACTTGAACGCCTGGTTGATATTGATGGCCACTCAGTAATTGACAATGAAACACTTTATATGGCGAGCTATCAGGGCAAATTAATATCACTTGATATACGTCGGGGGCAGTTGAACTGGAGTCGTCCATTTTCAAGCTACACTGGTGTTGAGCTTGCGTCATCGACACTTTATTCGGCAGACGAGCGAGATCATATCTGGGCACTTGATGCCAGCAATGGTGCTACCTTATGGAAGCAGGATAAATTACAGGCGCGTCGTTTAACACGGCCAGTGGCCATGGGTAACACGGTACTGGTGGCCGATTTTGAGGGATACCTGCACTGGTTGTCACCATTTGATGGTCGCTTCCTTGCGCGTGTTCAGGCTGACGCTGATGGCGTGATCGTGGCACCACAGGTGCACGACGATATTGCCTATGTGCTGTCCCGTGATGGTGAGCTGGCCGCTTATCGCATTAAAGAAATGCCGAACAACTAAAAATCTTTTTACGGTTTTTTTATTAATTCGCCAGTCGATAATATTCTATCTTGATAGAGCGCTGTGCTGGATGGTATCCGTAGCCGCAAAATAATTTGCCTTAAAATTAAACTGATTAAATAAAACAATAAACGGGAGTTTTATGAGCAGCCGACGTATTAACCTGGTGGAAATTTTTATATGGATATTTGTGCTACTGCTGGTCGCGCTGATAGTAAGCCCCTATGCCGTTGGTTTTAAGGTCAAGGCCGATTACCAGCGCAGCATTGATCAGTTTTCGCTGCTGTCTCAATACGATGTGCAGATAGAGCAATATCAGCAGGGCTTTTATACATCTGATGTCACACTCAGCGTCAGCCTGCCTGAACTGGATCAGCCGCTGGTGTTGCAGGAAGTCATTTCCCATGGCCCATTGAATCTCGGGCTGTTCAATCAGGGTAAGTCGCCATTTACCGCTGCAGTGGTGCAGGGTGAGCTGGATACTGCGGCAACCGATATTGCATTGCTGTCACGCCTGTTCAAGCAACAAGCACCATTGATGTACCAGCATATACTGAGCTTCGATGGCGTGCTGCAAAGTCAGTTCTATATTCCACCGGTACGCACTGTACTCGATCAGGATAATGGTAAGCATGTGTTGCAGTCCTCGGGGGCACTGTTAACGCAACGCATGCAGCAGCAAAGCCTGAAGGGTGAATTATCTGTGCCGCAAATCAAGTTGCTGACACCCTCCGCGAATTACAGTGCACAGGGTGTTTCACTGAGTTTTTCTGTCGCTGAAGGCGCTAACCAGATACTGGTGGGTGATGGCGTGGCCGCGATTAAATCGCTGCTGCTTGATGTTGATAACCAGCAGTTTGCACTGCGTGATTTTACCCTGCGCTCAGTTACAGCTGATAATGCACAGCTGATCGACACGGGTACACAGCTAAGTGTACGTGAAATACTGGCTTCCAATCAGAAGTTCGGGCCCTTAATGCTTAACCTGAGCGTTAATGGACTCAATGCACAAAGCCTGTTGCAGCTACAGGATCTGCAGACACAGGTGTCGGCCATGCAGGAGCAGGGCATACCGGAAGCACAGGTGAATGCAATGATGTTTGGCCAGGTGCTGGGTTTATTGCCTGAGCTGGTCAGGAAAGCCGTGGTGACCATTAACCCGTTGAGTGTGAACAGTGAACTGGGTCGACTGGAAGCCGATATGGATTTCAGCCTGAGCGATATCGACAGTAATACACCTGCTGATCCGATGTTTCTATTACAGGCGGTTAACCTTGACCTGAACCTGTCGATTGAAAAGCCATTAATCAAACAGTTGATCAGCTGGAATCTGCAGAATAGTGGAGTCAGTGCAGGCGCCGCAGAAATGAGCAGGATGGTCGATGATAACCTGATCCTGCTACAGCGGGAAAACTGGCTGGTGCTGGATAACGAAGTCTACCGCAGTAAGATCGCCATGCATAAGGGGCAGCTACAGATCAATGGCAAGAGCATGGATCCTGTGAAGGCCTTTATGTCTTCCGACGTAACGCCCTGATGAATCTGTCGTGTATCGGTGGTGAATGGGGTAAAATACAGTGACCGGCCCACTCGGTTCGGCACTGACCATCTGCATAAAAGCTGATCTGGAAAAACGATGTTACCTGTAATTGCCCTAGTCGGCCGCCCTAACGTGGGCAAATCCACCCTGTATAATGTGCTTACCCGAAGTCGTGATGCGCTGGTGGCTGATTTTCCCGGTCTGACACGGGACCGTAAATACGGTCATGCCAGTTACCAGGACAAGCAATATATTCTTATTGATACCGGCGGCCTTAGCGGTGAGTCTGAAGAACTGGATCAGCACATGGCCCGGCAGACCCTGCTGGCGATTGAAGAAGCCAATCTGGTACTGTTTCTGGTCGATGGCCGGGGTGGCCTGACCGCTGCCGATGAAAGCATTGCCGCGCAGATTCGTAAACTGGACAAGCAGGTCCATCTGGTAATCAACAAGGTCGACGGCATCGATGCGGCCCAGGCGATTGCGGATTTCTCCTCGCTTGGCTTCGCGCAGCCTCATGCCATAGCGGCAGCGCATAAACGGGGTGTGTCCCAGCTGATCGAGGACCTGCTGAACGACTGGCCGGACTGGGATGAAAGTGAGGAGGCCACACGGGGTATCAAGGTTGCGATTGCGGGCAAGCCCAATGTGGGTAAATCCACACTGGTGAATCGCATGCTGGGTGAGGAGCGGGTACTGGCGATGGATATGCCGGGCACCACGCGCGACAGTATCTATATTCCGTTTGAACACAATGGCCAGGAATACACACTGATTGATACCGCCGGTGTACGTCGCCATAACAAGGTGAAAGAGACGGTGGAAAAATTCAGCGTGATCAAAACCCTGCAGGCGATCGATCAGTCCAATGTCACCATTATTATGATCGATGCCCGCGAAGGTATCAGTGACCAGGATCTGCACCTGCTGGGGTATACCATCGACTCCGGGCGCGCACTGATTATTGCGATCAATAAATGGGATGGCATGAGCCCGTATGACAAGGACCGGGTTAAGGAAGACCTGCAGCGTCGCCTGAGTTTTGTGCAATTTGCCGAAATCTACTTTATCTCGGCACTGCATGGTTCCGGTGTGGGGGTGCTCTACAAGGCCATCAACCGGGCCTATGCCTCGGCGACCAGAAACCTGTCCACATCTGAACTGACCCGTATTCTGGAAAATGCGATCCAGGCGCATCAGCCACCCATTATTCATGGCCGTCGCATCAAGCTGCGCTATGCGCATCAGGGCGGGATGAACCCGCCGATTATTGTGGTGCACGGTAACCAGACCGAGCTGGTGCCCAAGTCCTATAGCCGTTATCTAATGAATCATTTCCTGGATGCGCTGCAACTGCGGGGTACGCCCATGCGCCTGGAGTTTAAAACCAGTAGCAACCCCTATGCGGAGAAGGCAGCGGTGCGTAAACCCAGATTGCAGGGCGGAAAAACTCCATTCAAAAAGACCAGCCGCAAAAAAGCCACCATCAAGCAGCGCGAGCACAGTCGTCACAAGTAAATTGCCGCCATTAAAAACTCAACAATATCAGGTAGTTAACATGTATACCTGATACTGTTGTTATAATGGCTGTAAACTTTACAAAAAATTGAACTATATTATTAACACTGATTTGACTAATTGCGTTTATTAACTATATTCTCAATAATTCCAATAATTTCATAAATATACAAAATCTTCTTAAACACGAGTTTAGTTTTGGAAGGTATCCACACTTTAATGAGGCGATGCAATGAAAAAAGCGATAGTACCAGTTGCCCTGGCAGCTGCACTTGGATTTTCACAGCAGGTTAATGCGATAAACTTCGATGGATTTTTAACAGCCGGTTTCGCAATGCACGATCAGGAGGATGCTACTTATCTGGATACGATTACGGACGATCTTCGCTTCGATAACGATTCCAAATTCGGCCTGCAGATGACCGCCGACGTCGCCGATAACATGCAGGCAGTGGCACAGATTCTGGCTGCCGGTTCAGATGAGAACTTCGACCTGGACATCGAGTGGGCCTACGTAGACTGGCGCCTCAACAATGTGATGAGCCTGCGTGCCGGTAAGGTCAAGGAGCCGGTGTTCCTGATTTCAGACTATATCGAAGTGGGCTACGCCTATCCGTGGATACGTCCACCGCAGGAAGTCTACCGGAACAACCCGATCACCACCATCAATGGCATGGAGGCGCTGTTCCAGACCAATGTCAGCAATATGTCACTGATTTTCCAGCCCTATATCGGTACCAATACCGAGGCAGTGCCGGGTACCAATGACGCAGTTCAATTTGATGCCTCCAATTTCTATGGCGCCGCCTTACAGCTGGCATCCCGTACCTTTACCCTGCAGATGAGCTTCCTGCAAACGGATGTAGCTGCTAGTGACCTTAGTGGCGTTGCTGGTCCAACATACGCAGCGACTCCTATCGCACAGGGCGAAGCTCAACTGGTGAGTGCGGGTCTGTCCTGGGATGTGAATAACTTCGTCGGTTACACCGAGTATGTCACCCGTGATATCACTGATACTGGTGGTGCTTCCCCAATGGA
>JBFFND010000189.1:0-5199 GCA_041563375.1 Gammaproteobacteria bacterium
AGGTACCTCTGAATAATGATGACATATCAGCATTGTTCAGAGGTACCCTAAGCATTAAGAACTGAAAAGAGGAACCGAATATGGGTATGTTAATTAACGGCGAGCTGGCTGATAGCTGGCTGGACAAGGAACTGGATGAAGGCGAATTCAAACGCATGGAATCCAGCTTTCGTCACTGGGTCACCGCCGATGGCAGTGCCGGCCCTTCCGGTAACAGCGGCTTCAAGGCGGAAGCGGATCGCTACCACCTGTACATTTCCGATGCCTGCCCCTGGGCACACCGCACGGTGATTTTTCGCAAACTAAAGCGACTGGAAAATGTTATCGGCCTGTCCTGTGTCGAAGCGGAGATGCTGAATGATGGCTGGACCTTTAGCAAGGATGGTAAATACAGCGATTCGTTGCACGGCTTTCGTTATGCCTACCAGCTGTACCAGAAAGCCGAGCCGAAATTTACCGGGCAGATTACTGTACCGATTTTATGGGACAAAAAAACCGGGACTATTGTAAACAACGAATCCTCGGAAATTATCCGCATGCTCAACAGCGCGTTTAATGCATTCACCGAGGTTAAAACCGACTTTTACCCGCCGCATCTGCAGGCTGAAATTGACACCGTAAACCAGCCGATATACGACAATATTAATAACGGTGTCTATCGCTGCGGCTTTGCCACCACACAGGCGGCGTATGAAACAGCATTCGACCAGTTATTTGAACAGCTCGAGCTCACCGAGCAACGGCTATCAAAACAGCGCTACCTGTGTGGCGAGCAGATTACCGAAGCCGACTGGCGCTTATTCACCACACTGATACGCTTTGATGCGGTGTATTTTGGCCATTTCAAATGTAACCTTAAGCGCATCATCGATTACCCCAACCTGTCCAACTACCTGCGTGAACTGTACCAGGTGCCCGGCATTGCCGAGACCATCGACCTGGACTACATCAAGCGTCACTACTACGTCAGTCACACCTCGGTTAATCCAACACAGATTGTGCCCAAAGGCCCGTTACTGGATTTTACTGCTCCCCACGACCGTGACCGCAGCTACTAGCCGACATCCCATTGAGGTATAATCGCCGCTTTCAAACAACACTGTGTGGGTCCGGCGTGAGTAAAGATGTCTACGTTTTTGAAGTAAACCAGAAAACCTTTGAGCAAACGATTCTATTCAACTCACATAAAATCCCGGTCATCGTCGAGTTTATGGGGGTCTGGTCCGGCCCCTGTGTAGCGATGGATTTAGTCTTCTCCTCACTGGCAAAGGAATTTGCCGAGCAGTTTATATTTGCCAAAGTCGATATCGATGAGCAGCCGGAATTACGCAAACAGTACAAAATCGAAAATGTACCGACCCTGCTGGTGTTCAAAGACGGTAAACAGATACGTAATGAAGTCGGCGAGCTCAAGGAAAACGATGCCCGCGCTCTGCTCAAGGAGCTGGGCATTTTTCATCAGTCCGACCTGATGCGTGAACAGGCCCGGGAAAAGCACCTGGCTGGTGATACCGCCGGGGCGATATTACAACTCACCGAAGCGATCAAGGCCGACCCATCCAATACGCGGGTCGCTATGGATATGGTGCAGGTTTTTATCGACATTGGTGAAATCGAGCAGGCCCGTAGTTTATATGAACGTCTGCCGCAACCAGCTCTCGATACGGATATGGGCAAGGCCTTAAACAGACAGCTGACCTTTGCCAGACTGGCGGCCAACACCCCGGACATTGAAACCCTGCAGGCACGGCTTGCGGCCAACGCCAATGATGACGATGCACACTTCGATCTGACCCTGCGCATGATCACACTGCACCAGTACAGCGAAGCGGCCGACCAGCTGTTTGCGATTCTGCAAAACAATGCCGATTACAAGGACGGCGCAGCCAGAGAAATGATTATCACCATCAGTAATATGATGACGTCGGCCGACAATGAGCTGGCACAGCAAATTCGCCGCCGACTGGCCAATTTTCTGGCAAGCTAACACAGCTGTTGACCGTTCAGCCTGGCAGCGGGTAGAAAACATGCCCCTGCCTTAATTCTTAATAATTGAGCACAGCTGCTCAGGCTTTAGCTCATCCCATGCTCACGATCATTGGGTAATCCCTGCCTGATTGACCCGCATCAATACCCGGCACGCAAGATTCACTAAAATCGATAAATACGCTAATATCGCTAAATGGAACTTACATATGCGCAAAACATCCCCACGGAACGGTTCCGGCCCTGTCAAGCAGGCCGATGTGCTTGCAGCAACTACGGCCACGCAGACAGAACAGAATAACTGGCTCTGTCCCAGTGAGGTTGCCGCACTGCTGGGAGTATCCCCGGTCACAGTGCGGCTCTGGGCCCAGCAAGGCAAACTTGATTGCAGCATCACTGCCGGGGGACACCGACGTTTCCGGCGACAGGATGTGGATGCATTTCAGCATCAGTTAACACAGGGGAAAAGCCCTCGACTGTCAATTCTGATTGTTGAGGATGATCGGCAACATGCTGAATTATTGAACAATTTTATAAATGATTTACCTATAACGGCCGATAGCTACACAGCCTACGATGGCTTTGAAGCAGGCCGCTTGCTGGCTCAACATCATCCAGAAATTGTCTTACTGGATATAAAAATGCCAGGCATGGATGGCTATGCTGTTTGCCAGCGCATTAAGCAACAGGCAGATCAGCAATCCGTGCGCGTTATCGCAATGAGCGGATATGCCACAGAGAAAAATAAACGGCGCATTTTAGCCGCTGGCGCAGAACACTGCCTGAGCAAGCCCATTCAACTGAGCGAGCTGGCGAAGCTGCTCGAAGCTTGATGCAGAATTAATATAAGCCCCCGACCACGTGGAGTTTTATGAAACACAATTTACCTGTTACGCAGACAGAACATAAACTGACGGGTGAAACAAGGATAGTCTCTACAACCGATTTAAAAGGCACAACCACTTACGCCAACCAGGATTTTCTCGATATCAGCGGCTTCAGCGAAGACGAGATACTGGGCAATAATCACAATATCGTGCGCCACCCGGATATGCCCCCGGCCGCTTTCCAGAACCTGTGGGATGATATTAAACAGGGTAAACCCTGGATGGGCATAGTAAAAAACCGTTGCAAGAACGGTGACTACTACTGGGTCGATGCCTTTGTCACGCCGGTAAAAGAAGGCGAGAAAATCACCGGCTATCAATCGGTGCGTCTACGCCCTGAAGAAAAATACGTCAAAACCGCCGCGACATTTTACAAGCGCCTGTGGAAACCCATGCCACAGTGGAGACGCCTGCTCGGCAAACTGCGCCCGGCCCTGATGGGGCGTATCTGGCTGGCTAACAGTATCAGTGTCATTGTCGGCGCCATTATTGCAATCGGTGCGGGAACCTCTCTATCTCCCGGGTTATTAGCCGGACTGCTTGCCATGCTGGTTAGCGGCGGCGTCTTTGCAAAACTGATTGCCCGTCCCTGGCAACAGGCTGCAGAGGAATCAAAATCAATTATCGATAACCCGGTAACACAGCATGTATACAGTGGCCGTCACGATGAACTGGGGCAGCTACAGATGGTGATGCGCATGCAACAGGTGCAACAGGAGACCGTGGTCTGGCGTATCAACGATGCCATCAATTCATTACAGAACGCAGCAGCCCAGGCAATGGCAGCAACCGAACAGGTTGAAATGGATATGGACAGGCAGAAATCCGAAGTGGAACAGGTGGCCACCGCAATGAACGAAATGACCGCCACGGTACAGGAGGTCGCTCGCAACACGGCATACACAGCTGATGCCACCGCCACTGCCGACGGCGATGTACGCAATGGCAAGCAGGTGGTTGACCGCACCATAGTGGATATCAATAACCTGGCTGGCAAGGTAGAAGAAGCGGTTTCTGTAATCCAGAACCTGGCAAATGACAGTGAACAGATTGGTGGCGTGGTGGATGTAATTCGTGGCATTGCCGAACAGACCAACCTGCTCGCACTCAATGCCGCGATTGAAGCTGCCCGCGCGGGTGAACAGGGACGTGGTTTTGCCGTAGTGGCCGACGAAGTCCGTACACTGGCCAGCCGCACACAAAACTCCACCGACGAGATCCAGCAAATGGTGCAGGAGCTGCAAACCGCCGCGGAAAATGCAGTAATGGTGATGGAACAGGGTCAGGCCGTGGCTCAGATGAGTGTGGATCAGGCCGCCAGGGCTGGAGAATCCCTGAGTGCGATTACCCGCTCAGTGGACACTATCTCCGACATGAGCAACCAGATAGCCACCGCCGCTGAGGAACAAAGTGCGGTATCGGATGAGATCAACCAGAATATTGTAAACATCAACGGAGCAGCGGAACACACCCTGAATGTGACACGCGATTCAACCCTGGCAAATCAGCGATTGAACGGGGAAATCAATAAACTGAAAGATATGGTGAAGCAGTTTGGTCTTAGCCGCTAGTGACCAGTCGTTGGTCGTTGGTCGTTGGTCGTTAGTCATTCGTCAGTCACCAGGCTACGCCTGGCCCAGTCCGTGGACAGTCAACTACAGGGCAGCTGCCGTCGACTAACGACGTCAGACTAATGACTAAAGACCCAGGACTAACGACTACCCGCCCGCCTCTCGCTAAATACCGCACATCCTGTGCATACCGCTACCGGCGTCCTGCCTCTCGCTAAATACCGCACATCCTGTGCATAAAAAAAGGGGCAAACGCCCCTTTTTTATGCATCAGATCCAGTGGATCTACAATTACTTCTTTTTGGCAGCGGCTTTCTTACGACGCTTTTTCGCCGCAGGCTTTTTAGCTGCAGGAGCAGATGCTGACGACTGCATCGCCTTGATTAAATCATCTGTACGTTTAGCAACAGCTTTAGTTTCAGCTTTAACCGCTGCAGCTTGCGCTGTCACTTCAGCTAATCTAGCCTTCATTGCGACTAAAGGATTTTTTGCTGCTGTTGCTGCTTTCTTTACTGTCTTCTTTGCTTTTTTCTTTACGGCCATTTCTTCTCACACCAAATTTTGTTTGAAAGAGCGTATCTTATTCGCTTTTGTTTAAAAATCATACAATTTATTTTAGATGGGTATAGACCATTTGTCGGTCATAAACCACAGGCGGCAACCAGTACCGCCCGAGCACTAAGTGTAGTCGCAGATTTGAGATACACAAGGTTTGTATTAAGCGTAACAGGCAGCTCTGATGCCAGGGATGTGTG
>JBFFND010000190.1:0-5189 GCA_041563375.1 Gammaproteobacteria bacterium
ACACCAGTCGTTCATTGCGGGCGAACAGTCGCGGCACGGTGTTTACGGTGTGCGGTGCTACGCTGAACAATCGGCCTGGTACATACACCATATCGGTGAGGCGACCATCCATTGGCATATGAATGCGGTGATAATCCCGCGGTGATAAATAAATGGTGGCGAAGCGGCCGTTATGAAACGGCTGTGCCAGTTCCTCAATGCCGCCCACCAGTTCCAGTAAGCTGTAGTCGTGGTTTTTGGCCTGGAAGACGCGGCCGTTTTTTATTTCCATCGCCTGGCTGACGCGACCATCCACTGGACAGCACAGGCTGTTTTCTGCCTGATCCAACGGCCGTGCATCGGCTTTCAGCGCACGGGTGAAAAATGCATTCAGATGGCGATAGGCATAGGGGTTTTCTTGCACTGCCTCGGACATATTCACTTCATGCAGTGACAGATAGATTTTCAGTAACAGATTTTTTACGGGTGCCCATTCGATGCGCGCCAGATAAAAAATCAGGCCGGAAATTGCATGGTGGGGTAAAACATAAAAAGGGGACGATTTTAAATAATCGCTAATAGATGCTTTCATAAAATAACTCGATGCGGCCGTTCGCTATAGCCATTGATTGCGGGTGTGCCGCTGATTAATTACCACCACACTTGCCGCTGCCGCATTTGCCTGCGCCGCAACGCATGCCCCGTGATGCATCGCGGTTTTTACTTACTGTTACCTGCAGTGTCTGTTTTTGCTCAGTGGATAGAGTGAAATTCAGTTCAACGGTATCGCCATCGCTTAGTGCCTTTAGTGGTTTCAGCAGCATCAGGTGATAACTGCCTGGTTTGAGTATCAGTTGCTCACCGGCTTTAATGCTCAGCTTTTGCTGGGGCAGCATGCGCGCCACGCCGTCGACGTCCTTGCTTAAATGCATTTCCACCGATTCAAATTGCGGGCTGCTAACCGCAATAATGTCGATATCCTGTTCGCTGTTATTTGTTATCTGCATAAAGCCCGCCATCACCTGCGCACCGGGCGGTGCCTGTGGAACCATGGCCTGGCTGAAGCTGAGCGCATCGGCGGCCATGCCGGACGACAGCATCAGCAGGTTTAAACAGCAGGCGATAAACAGGTTTTTGAGTGGTCTGGACATAGGCATGACTGAGCTTGAGGCTGAATTGTGTAATTAGGACTCGTGATTATAGGCATCGCGGGTTAACATTTAAAGCGATTACTCACCCTGCTTATATGCGGCCGGATAACCAGAATACAATATGTAATGAAAGCAAACCGTTTACCCGAAGAATTATTAAGCCTCAGAGATGTGATTCGCTGGGGTGTCAGCCAGTTTAATCAGGCCGAACTGTTTTATGGTCATGGCATGGGCAGTGCACTGGACGAGGTGGTTTACCTGTGCCTGCACGGCCTGCATCTGCCGCCGGATTTTCCCGAAAGCTATTTTGACGCCCGTCTCAGTGCCGAGGAAAAGCAGGTGGTGTTTACGCTGTTGAGTCGGCGTATTAACGAAAAGATTCCCGCCGCCTATCTGACCGGCGAAGCCTGGTTTGCCGGGCTGCCGTTTGTGGTGAATGAGAGTGTGCTGATTCCACGCTCACCGATTGCCGAGCTGATTGAAAACCGTTTCGAGCCCTGGGTAGAGGCGGAGTCGGTGGAGTCGATTCTGGACCTGTGCTGCGGCAGTGGCTGTATTGGCATTGCCAGCGCCTATGCCTTTGACTGGGCTTCGGTGGATATGGTGGACATCTCGCCCCAGGCAATTGAGGTGGCGGAAGAGAATATTCGGCGTCACCAGCTGGAAGACCGGGTCAGCGTGATTCGCTCTGATCTGTTCAGCCAGCTGCCGCCAAGAAGGTATGACATTATTGTTAGCAACCCGCCCTATGTGGATGCGGAAGACATGGATGCGCTGCCCGATGAATACCATCACGAACCCGAACTGGGGCTGGCGGCGGGGGATGATGGTCTGGACCTGGTCATTCCGATGCTACAGCAGGCGCGCGAGTTTCTCACTGATCAGGGTATTCTGGTGGTCGAGGTGGGTAACTCGCAGCATGCGTTACAGCAGGCCTATCCCCATGTGCCCTTTGTCTGGCTGGATTTCGAGCGGGGCGGCTCCGGCGTGTTTCTGCTCACTGCAGAACAGCTGGATGAATACAGTTTCTAAATATTTTACGCCTTAGCTGTTGTCACAAGTGCTCATTCGCGTTCGAGCGGATGCCACAGTATGGTAAGATTCAGCGGTTGATAAATTGATGATTTTGGGTGCGAGGATTAAGCGTGTCAGGTAATACCTTTGGAACATTATTTACAGTCACCAGCAGCGGTGAATCCCATGGTCCTGCCTTGCTGGCGATTATTGATGGTTGCCCGCCGGGTATTGAACTCTGCGAAGCGGATATCCAGCAGGATCTGGATCGACGTCGTCCCGGCACCTCGCGTCACACCACCCAGCGCCGCGAACCGGATCAGGTAAAGATTCTCTCCGGCGTGTTCGAGGGCAAAACCACCGGCACACCCATTGGCCTGATGATCGAAAACGTTGACCAGCGCTCCAAAGACTACGGCAATATTGCCGATACCTTCCGCCCCGGCCATGCCGATTACACCTACACGCAGAAATATGGCTTCCGTGATTACCGTGGTGGTGGCCGTTCCTCGGCCCGTGAAACCGCGATGCGGGTGGCAGCCGGTGCGATAGCGAAAAAATTCCTCAAGGACAGATACAACATCCAGATTCGAGGCTACCTGTCGCAGCTGGGGCCGATCAAGGCCGAGGCACACGACTGGGACCAGGTCAGCCAGAACCCGTTTTTCTCACCGGATGCCAGCAAGGTGAAAGAGATGGAAGACTATATGGATGCGCTGCGTAAGGAGGGCAACTCGGTGGGTGCCAGAATCTCGGTGGTGGCCGAAGGCGTGCCGCCGGGGCTGGGCGAGCCAATTTTCGACCGCCTGGACGCGGAGATTGCCTATGCGATGATGACCATCAACGCAGCCAAAGGCGTCGAGATCGGTGGCGGCTTTGGCTGTGTAGAAGCCAAGGGTACCGAATTCCGTGACGAGATCACCCCCGAGGGCTTTCTCAGTAATCACGCCGGCGGTATTCTCGGCGGCATCAGCTCCGGGCAGAATATTGTGGTGCACACCGCGTTTAAACCCACCTCCAGCATGCGCCTGCCGGGGCGCAGTATTGATATCAATGGTGAGCCGATAGAGGTGGTGACCCATGGTCGTCATGACCCCTGTGTGGGTATTCGCGCCACGCCGATCTGTGAAGCCATGCTGGCGCTGACCCTGGCGGATCACATGCTGCGCTTTCGCGCGCAGTGTGCGGATGTGGAGTGCTCGACACCCGTGGTGCCGGCTGGCAAGGACTAGCTTGCCACCATCCGGCCGATGCCGGGCATGCATACACGGCAATTCCCTGCTTTGCACCCCTGCGTGTACGATCTACCCAATGCTATTAAATCGGCGCTATTAAACCAACGCGATTAAAAATGAAACGGCTTTATGGCACTAAATGCATCGCCACAACATGATATGCCTTACTGGCGACTCTCCGGTTTTTACGGGGTGTACTTTGCCTCGCTGGGGATTATCGTGCCCTACTGGAGCCTGTATCTAAAGTCGCTGGACTTCGATTCCCGAGCCATCGGTGAGCTGATGGCGATTCTGATGGCGACCAAAATCGTCGCGCCCTATATCTGGAGCTGGATCGCCGACCACAGCGGTCAGGGGATGAAAATAATTCGCCTGGGTAGCGTGCTGTCTGCGGTGAGTTTTATCGGCGTGTTTATCGATTCCAGTTTCTGGTGGCTGGCGCTGGTGATGCTGCTCTTCAGTTTTTTCTGGAATGCGACCCTGCCGCAATTTGAAGCCAATACCATGAACCACCTGGGGGATGACACCCACCGCTACAGCGTGGTGCGCCTGTGGGGGTCACTGGGATTTGTCGCCGCGGTAGTGGTGATTGGCAGCCTGCTGGATGAACATGGTTATCAACTGGTGCCGGTGTCGGTGTTTATCCTGTATATACTGATCAGCGTGTTCAGTTTCCTGGTGAAAGAAGCACCGCATAAACCGCACCAGGCCGTTCAAAGCAGTATTTTGCTGGTGCTTAAACAGCCGCATATCCTGGCGCTATTGCTGATCTGTTTCCTGGCGCAGATGAGTCACGGCCCCTATTACACTTTCTATTCCATCTACCTGAAACAGTTCGGTTACAGCAGCAGCACGCTCGGCTGGTTGTGGGCACTGGGGGTGATTGCGGAAATTATGCTGTTTATGGTGATGCATCGTTTAATGCCGCGCTACGGGGCCAGTTTTCTGCTCACTGCAGCACTGCTGCTCACCAGCATACGCTGGTTACTGATCGGTTTTTTTGTCGACAGTCTGCCCGTGGTGATCGTGGCGCAGTGCTTACATGCTGCCAGTTTTGGCCTGTATCATGCGGTGGCGATTGAACTGTTCCACCGCAATTTCCAGGGGCGTTTGCAGGGGCGGGGACAGGCGCTGTATTCGGCGGTAAGTTTCGGTGCTGGCGGTGCGATTGGCACATTGATGAGCGGTGCCTACTGGGATGTGTATTCACCGCAACTGATTTTCGGCGTGGCCGCCGCGATTTCGTTTATGGCCTACCTGGTGTCGTTGCAATTCAGCCGCCTGGCGCGTTGACCGGGACTTATAAACGTATAAAAGAAAACGCAAATGAACGCGAAAAACGCAAATAAACGCCAAAGTTTACATTTATAAAGCTTTAATCGCGTTTATTCGCGTGCATTTGCGTTGTTCGCGTTTTCTTTTTAGACATTTACAGGTCTGACGACCTGTAAATGTGATGACTAGTGATCGTGACCGCAGCCTTCACCGTGGGCATGCACATGACCGTGGCTCAGTTCTTCTGCGGTGGCGTCACGCACATCCATTACATCCACATCGTAGTGCAGGGTCACACCGGCCAGTGGTGGGTTGCCATCGATGGTGATGTCGTCGCCGTTGATCTCGCTGATGGTAATCAGCACCGGCTGGCCCACATCGCTTTCCGCGTGGAACTGCATACCCACTTCCAGCTCTACATCGCCAAAAGCGCTGCGTGGAATCACCTGGGTGATCTGCGGGTTGTATTCGCCGTAGGCATCTTTGGGTTCAATTACCAGGCTGAATGAATCACCCTTCTCTTTCGCTTCGAGGG
>JBFFND010000191.1:0-5176 GCA_041563375.1 Gammaproteobacteria bacterium
TGCCTCCTTCAAGCTGGGCAGCAATACTGAAGGCTTTGTTTCAACTCGTGTAAAAATGGGTAAAACATCCGATGTAGTTGCTGTTGTTAAATCTGGCGACAAGTTATACAGCAGCAAGCTATTAGTTAAAGTAACCATTGGCGGCTGCGGCGGTTAATCAAGTTTTTAGAGGAATATTATATTATGGCTAACTCAATTAAAGTACGTGCCAAAGTATCTGGCGGCACCACTGTCGTTAAAGCACTCATCAGTCATCCAATGGAAACCGGCCAGCGAAAGAATCCCAAAACTGGCAAAAACTTTCCAGCGCACTTCATTCAGGAACTGACCTGCAGCGTAAATGGTGCAGATGTGCTGACAGCAGACTGGGGCACAGCAATCTCAAAAAATCCTTACCTGTCATTCAAGTTCGGTGGCGCCAAAGCTGGCGACACATTAAAAATGAGCTGGGTGGACAACAAGGGCGAGAGTGACTCTGTAGAAGCGAAAATCAAGTAAGCGATTACAGCCAGTCATCACAAATATAAAAAGGTACCGATTATGAAAAAAATTGCAGTCATTGTATCTGCGTTTTGCATGCTCACTGCCCCGCTACTTGGCACAGCTGCAAACCCGGAACAGGATCTGAAAGATTTCAGAGCGTATTTCACTGAACGTTTCCCCGACGTTCCCTTACAGGACTTCGCTAACGGCGTTTACTCTGTAGACAAGGCTTCACGCGACCAGTGGGAAGCATTTGAAGAATTTGCCCCATATGAAATCTATGTTGAAAAAGGTGAAGCCCTGTTCAACAAACCATTTCAAAATGGCAAAACTTTTGCCAGCTGTTTTCCAGATGCTAAAAAAGGCATGAGGCAAAACTATCCTTACTTCGACAAGAACCGCGGCGAAGTAATCACAGTTGAGCTGGCCATTAACGAATGCCTGGAAAAGAACGGTGAGAAACCATTCAAGTACAAGAAAGGTAAAATGACTCACCTGTCAGCTTATATCTCCTACCAGTCTCGCGGCGACAAGGTCAATGTAAAAATCGTTGACACACCTGAGTCCATGCAGTGGTATGAGCGTGGCAAGAAACACTTCTACGCGAAGCGCGGCCAGCTGAACATGTCATGTGCAGACTGTCACTACTACAATGCGGGTAACCGTGTACGTGCTGATATCCTGAGCCCTGCACTGGGTCACACAACACACTTCCCTGTCTACCGCAACAAGTGGTCGATGGCGAGTGATTCAGGCGATGGTATGGGCACACTGCACCGTCGTTACGGTGGCTGTAACAAGCAGGTACGTGCCAAGCCTTTCGCAGCACAAAGTGAAGAGTACCGTGCACTTGAGTACTTCCACACCTATATGAGCAATGGCCTGGTATTAAACGGCCCGGGTATACGTAAGTAAACCTGACACACTGTTCAGAAAAAAGCCCGGTTTATCCGGGCTTTTTTTTGTGTACAGGATGTACGGTATTTCGCGGGAGGCAGGACGCCGGTAGCGAAGATGCACAGGATGTGTGGTATTTCGCGAGAGACAGGGAACAGTCCTTAGTCGTGAGTCGATTGTCGTTAGTCAAATGATCAGGAGCAACATAATCCAGCCCCTGAATCTCATCTATTTGCGTTTATTAGCGTTCATTGGCGGAGTTCTCTGTGCTTGTGTTGTGCATACACATCTTTGCTATCGGCATCCATGCCTCTCGCAAAATACCGCACTTCCTGTGCATAAAAAAAAGCCTGTCAGAAACTGACAGGCTTTCTATATATGGTGGGCCGTGAGTGACTCGAACACTCGACCAATGGATTAAAAGTCCACTGCTCTACCAACTGAGCTAACGGCCCGAAGAAGGCGCGTATATTACCTTATTCGACTAAAATTACAAGCCAAAAATCTGCAAAATTTACGCCTGATGTACATCATTGATCAATAATAACGCTCTGCCGATTAGCCCCGATAACGGGTCGGGTCAGGCAGACCCGCGTCTTCAAAGCCTTTTTTCCTTAAGCGACAGGAGTCGCACTCGCCACAGGCCCGACCCTCAGCATCTGCCGAATAGCAGGACACCGTAAGCGAATAATCCACCCCCAGGCTCACACCTTGCTGGATAATCTGCGCCTTGCTCATATTAATCAGGGGCGTATGAATATGCATGTGGTGCCCTTCAACCCCGGCCTTGGTCGCCAGGTTAGCCATGGTTTCAAATGCCTGGATAAATTCGGGACGACAGTCGGGGTAACCGGAATAATCCACCGCGTTCACGCCAATAAAGATATCATCCGCCGCCAGAACCTCGGCCCAGGCCAGTGCCATCGACAGGAATATAGTGTTTCGCGCGGGCACATAGGTAACCGGGATACCTTCTGCCAACGCGGTTGGTACATCGATACTGTTATCGGTGAGCGCTGACCCCCCCAGTCTGTTCAGGTCGAGATGCAACACCTGATGCACCACAGCCCCGTGTGCCTCAGCAATGGTTTTTGCTGCGGCCAGCTCGGTGCTATGACGCTGACCATAGTCAAAACTCAGTGCGTAACATTCATAGCCCTGCGCATTGGCCATGGCGAGTACCGTGGCTGAATCCAGCCCCCCGGACACCAGCACCACCGCTTTTTTATTCGTCTCACTCATCTTTCTGCTAATTACCTGCCCGGTTCGTTATTCCATAAATACTTGTGTAACTGCAACTGGAAACGCACATTCAGCCGGTCCTGTAAAATCCAGTCCGCCAGCTCACTGGCCGGCAGATTCTGATGCTCTGGAGACATCAGCAGCTGTGTTTTCTCCAGCAACTGATAGTCTGCGATAATCGACCTGGCCCATTCATAATCAGCACGATCACAGATCACAAATTTGACCTGATCGTGCGGACCCAGGCAGTCGATATTGGAATAGCGGTTTTTTTCCTCCTCACCGGAGGCTGGCGTTTTCAGATCCATAATGCGACTGACCCGGGAATCGACCGCACAGACATCCATCGCGCCCGAAGTCTCCAGCGACACGGTATAACCGTCATCACACAGGGCGCTCAGCAGTTCGATGCAGGCCTTCTGGGCAAGCGGCTCGCCACCGGTCACGCACACCTGCTTCGCACCATACGACGCCACCTGAGCCCTGATGTCCGCCAGGCTCATCCATTCACCGCCGCTGAACGCATAGGCCGTATCACAGTAGTTACAGCGCAAGGGACAGCCCGTCAGACGAACAAAAACGGTTGGCAGGCCCACATAGGAGGACTCACCCTGCAGTGAATGAAAAATTTCGGTAATGCGCAGACGAGAGGCGTCCGCGGTCTGTTCTGACGACATAGAATTGGTGACCGCCTGTACCGGGTGCTGCTTAATGGCCTTCACGCTGCATGCGCTGCAGCCGCTCTTCTGCCTTACGTGCCACAGCTGTGCCGGGATACTTGCTCACCACCTGATTCAGTGCAGAACGCGCCGCAGCCCAGTCCTGCATTTCATAATAGGTATAACCGATTTTGAGCATCGCACCTTCCACCTTATTGCTCTCGGGATGATTATTAACCACCGCCTGAAATTCCTTCAGTGCGGTTTTATAGTTCCGTGAGACTGAGTAGGCCTCTCCCAGCCAGTACTGAGCATTGGCACGGTAAGGGCTTTGTGGATATTCTTTCTGAAATGCCTTGAATGCATTGATCGCATCCTGATAGCGGCCAGCCTTGAGCGTGTTAAAGGCCTCACTGTACGCAGACTTGTCGCTCTTTTCGCCCGGTGTCACCATTGCAGTCATTGGCAGCTCATTATCAACATCGTCAGTTCCCGTCACAGAGGCAGACGGCGGCGCTATCGGAGAACTGCCACCCGACATTCCGGCCGCAGGCAATCCGCTCGCAGACGCACTACCACTTCCCGAGGTGATCTCCAGATCACTTAAACGACGATCCATATCCTGATAGAGGTTTCGCTGACGTTGCCTGATCAGGTCCAGCTGATTTTCCTGGGACTCCAGCATGCCACGTAAAGTCTGCAATTCCTGTTGCATCAGCTCCAGACGCTGCGACTGATCCATTAACACCTGACTACCGAGGATATTTTCCAGCCGATTCAGGCGCTGCTCAACCGATTGCTGATTGGCCGCCAACGGTGTCGACACACTAAGGATTGCCACCAGCATCAACGAACTGGCTGGTGAAATTACAGATTTAAATGACATAACAGGGGCCTACAGGCTGTGTACATTGATAGTTGGGAGTGCAATGCTGCGCGCGTTGCTGGCCAGTCTTACAAACAGGCCAGCCCGCGACGCACATATTCGCAAACAGAATGGCGCTATATTAACGTGCTTCGTATACCAGCTCAACACGGCGGTTAAGGCGCCATGACTCTTCATCATGCCCCAGTGCCACCGGCTTTTCTTCACCGTAACTGACCACATCTACCTGCTCTGCAGCCGCACCCTGGAACAGCACCAGCCGACGCACCGACTGTGCACGACGGTTGGCCAGCGCCACATTGTACTCGCGGCTACCGCGCTCGTCCGCATGGCCTTCAATACGCACCTGCATATCCGCATTGGCCGCCAGGTATTTACCGTGATGCGCAATCAGGGTCTGGTATTCTTCGCTAATCTGGTCACTGTCGTAGGCAAAATAGATAACCTTTTCAATCAGCACATTATTGCTGTCATTGATCGCCGACTTTTCATAGGACACATCAAGGCCCGACAACAGGGTACCGCCTTCGATACCCGAACCACTTAAACCACCGGTTTCAACACCGCCCGAGGTATCAGTACCAGTACCGGCCATTGTGCCTGCAGCGCCATCATCTTTAACATTCTGCGGTGCACAGGCGACCAGCAGACTGCTTACAAACAGGGTTGTCATTAGTTTTTTCACGTTTGATTCCTCATTTCGGTTAAAGCATCCGGTTTACCGTGCAACCATAACTGGCTGCACCTGAAACCCTCTGCTGAATTATTTCACTGTTAAAGCGTTGATCTTGCCGTCAACCCATCCGGGCCGCTATTGCTTAAACGGCCCCCAGGTTGGCTCTCTTACATCACCTTCCGAAAGCACCAGTTTCTGCTTGAAACGGCCATCACTTGAAACTGCTGCCAGCACCCCCTGTGACTGATCGGTGGAGGCATAGAGAATCATACTGCCATTGGGCGCGAAACTGGGTGACTCATCCAGCGGGCCATCCGTTAACACCTGCACAAA
>JBFFND010000192.1:0-5175 GCA_041563375.1 Gammaproteobacteria bacterium
AGTGGCATCGCCTGAATGGTGTTTCCGCTTCTTCTGGTCCAGCATTATTTGCGTTTATTAGCGTTCATTGGCGGACTGGTGTGTTTGTATGCACAGGGTTGTGCGGTATTTGTTGGAAACCGGGCGTAAAGTTAACGGACACAAAAAAGCCCCGCTGAAAACAGAGGGGCTTTTTAATGATATGGCGCGCCTGGAAGGATTCGAACCTCCGACCGCCTGGTTCGTAGCCAGGTACTCTATCCAGCTGAGCTACAGGCGCTGATCTTTGAGGGCGTGAATTATGGGGAAAAACAGCGCCGAGGTCAATAATAATTTCAATAAATTGTTAGTAAAGACGGTGATTTAAGCGATCATAGCCTATTATATCTATCCTATAAATGGGTCATTACATGTATGTCTGCAATAGTGTAAAATTCTGCTGATAAAACAAATGACTTAAAAGCTTCATACATAATAAGGAACGGGTGTGATCAAGATCGCAGATACCAAACTGGCTGTAATTGGCCTGGGCTATGTGGGCTTGCCATTGGCAGTCGAGTTTGGCAAAAAAATGGATGTGCTGGGGTTTGATATAAACCAGCACCGGGTAGATGAACTGAATAGTGGCCGTGATGGCACGCTGGAAGTGAGCGAGACAGAACTGGCTGAAGCCACTCGTCTTAGCTACAGCTCAAATGTTGATGATCTGATCAATGCCAATGTGTATATCGTTACTGTTCCAACGCCTATCGATAAAAACAAAAACCCGGATTTAACACCGTTGATCAGTGCCAGCCGCATGCTGGGCAAGGTGGTGCGAAAAGGGGATGTGGTGATCTATGAATCCACCGTATATCCTGGTGCTACAGAAGAAGACTGTATCCCCCTAATTGAAGAAGTCTCCGGCTTAACCTTCAATAAAGATTTCTACGCAGGTTACAGTCCGGAGCGCATTAATCCTGGCGATAAGGAACATCGCGTTACCACCATTAAGAAGGTTACCTCGGGTTCTACGCCGGAAGCAGCAGATTTTGTAGATGCACTGTACCGGGAAGTTATAGTTGCCGGCACACACAAGGCCTCATCCATTAAAGTGGCTGAAGCGGCGAAGGTTATTGAAAATACCCAGCGTGACGTCAATATTGCGCTGATTAATGAGCTCTCACTGATTTTTAATCGTCTCAACATTGATACCGAAGAAGTGCTGATTGCGGCTGGTACCAAGTGGAACTTCCTGCCGTTTCGACCGGGTCTAGTAGGCGGTCACTGCATCGGCGTTGATCCTTATTACCTGACTCATAAGGCGCAGGAAATCGGTTACAACCCGGAGATGATACTTGCCGGACGACGCCTGAATGACAATATGGGTAGCTATGTCGTATCTGAAATTATAAAACTGATGCTGCGTAAACGGATACATATCAATGAGGCCAATGTGCTGATTATGGGTCTGACCTTTAAGGAAAACTGCCCGGATTTACGTAATACTCGGGTTATTGATATGGTCAAGGAGTTTGCTGACTACGGCGCCAATATAGACATCTATGATCCCTGGGTCGATAAGGAAGAGGCCTGTGAAGAATATGCAATCAACCCGATTACACAACCTGAAAAAGGAAAATACGACGCTATTGTGCTTGCGGTATCACATCGACAGTTCGTTGAAATGGGCGCTGATGCGATTCATGAACTGGGCAAGGAAAACCATGTTCTGTATGACATAAAGTACATTCTCAAGGCAAATGAAGTTGACGGGCGTTTATAAGGCAATATGACAGTGAGTAAATACCAGGACATTCTTAATACATTAAAAAATAAACAATACACATGGCTGGTAACAGGGGTCGCAGGATTTATCGGTTCCAATCTCCTGGAAACATTACTCAGGCATAATCAGAAGGTCATTGGTCTGGATAACTTCGCCACGGGCCATCAGCACAACCTGGACAAGGTACAGGCTCTGGTTGAAATGGATCAATGGGAAGGCTTTACTTTTATCAATGGTGATATCAGGCAGCTCGAAGACTGTAAGAAAGCCTGTAAGGGTGTTGATTATGTGCTACATCAGGCGGCGCTGGGTTCGGTACCACGATCCATCGAAGACCCAATTACCACTAATCAGACCAATACAGATGGTTTTCTGAATATGCTGGTTGCAGCGAGAGATGCTGAGGTCAAGGGCTTTGTTTATGCAGCATCCAGTTCAACCTATGGTGATCATCCAGATCTGCCCAAACAGGAAGACAAGATCGGTAACCCGCTGTCACCTTATGCGGTCACAAAGCTTGTTAACGAGTTGTATGCAAAAGTGTTTGCTCGAACCTATGGCTTTAAAACCATAGGCCTCAGGTATTTTAATATTTTCGGCTATCGGCAGGATCCAGCTGGTGCCTATGCGGCTGTTATCCCAAAATGGGTTGCTGCTATGTTGCACGGTGAAACGGTTTACATCAACGGAGATGGAGAGACTAGCCGTGATTTCTGTTTTATTGACAATACAGTTCAGGCTAATATTCTTGCTGCATTGACGGAAAACCCAGACGCTAAAGATCAGGTTTATAATGTTGCGCTCAATGATCAGACTTCATTAAATCAATTGTTTAATAGCATCAGAAAAGAACTTTTACTGCGCAAGCCGGAACTAGATATTCCAGACCCTGTCTACAGGGACTTCAGGGCAGGAGATGTTCGTCACTCCAGGGCGGATATCAGTAAAGCACAAAAACTACTGGGTTTTGATCCTCAATATAAAATAGATGAAGGGCTGAGTCTGTCAATGGACTGGTATGTAGATGATTTGCTACAAAGTTAATGTCGAATTAATCTGTAACGACTTTAAGGTAATATGAAGTAATGTTACGCATTTTTAGCCACTATATACCCGGCTCACTGATTGCTCTGGTTATCATTGAGGCAATAGTACTTTACGCATCTGTTTTTTTAGCAGCTGAATTACGCTTCTTCGATTCGCCAGACAAAGCCCTGTTAATCTCACTGCTCGAACCTTTACATTATAAAGCACTCGCTTTCTCTGTACTTATGCTCGGTTGCATGACGGCCATGGGGCTTCATACACGAAATATTGTTAATAGCTTTTCGAGTATGATGATTCGAATATTCCTCAGTTTTGGTATTGGAATATTTGTAATGGCTCTAATCTATTATGTGCATCCGGAACTTTTCCTTGGACGAGGAATAATTGCGATTACTTTTATAATATCCTTCGTTGGTATTTTATTTACCAGAACAGTGCATCAGAACCTTGATACACACGATGTATTCAAACGCAAAATACTGGTGCTTGGGTCTGGTGCAAAAGGAAAGCTTTTCGAGGATAAAAAAAGAATTGCTCGTTCGCAAGGTTATGAAATAGTCGGTTTTGTAGCAATAGATAACGATAATATAAAGATAGATAATGACAACATACTAGCCATTGAAACATCTCTTTATGATTTGTGTCAGGATTTACATGTTGATGAAATTGTACTGGCAATGGATGATAGACGTAAAGGCTTTCCACTATCAAGTTTGCTTGAATGTAAGATGAAAGGCATTGTGGTTAGAGATGCGTTGGATTCATTAGAGCGAATAACTGGACATATTGAACTTGATGCGCTCCATCCCAGTGCTGTTATATTTTCTGATGGTTTTACAAATGCTGTATCAAGCAGTTTTGCAAAACGTGCATTTGATATCATCATGAGCTCATTTATCTTACTAATTACAAGTCCAGTAATTATAATAACAGCGGCTGCAATCTGGTTGAGCACATTCGGCCGTGATCCGGTTTTATACCGTCAGGTTCGCCTTGGTCTGTGTGATGCACCTTTTAATATTCTTAAATTTCGCAGTATGAAAATTGATGCCGAGAAAGAGGGTGCACAATTCGCAAGTAAGAATGATGCTCGTGTAACCCGTATAGGCAGTTTTATACGCAAAACTAGAATTGATGAGCTTCCACAGCTTATTAATGTATTAAAAGGCGACATGAGCTTTATTGGGCCAAGGCCTGAGCGCCCACAATTCGTTCTGGGTTTTGAGCAATCTATACCTCACTACGGATTGCGCCATACTGTCAAGCCGGGTATTACAGGCTGGGCACAAATATGTTATCCCTATGGTGATACGGTTGAAGATACCAGGAAGAAATTGCAATACGATCTTTATTATATTAAAAATTACAGCCTGTTTCTTGATCTGACAATTTTCGCACAAACTGTGCAAGTCGTTTTATTTGGACAGGGTGCCAGATAGAACCCATAACTATTATAAGTTTGCTATGATCAGAAAACGGAGTTCTTTTCGCATGCAACTAAGCTCATATAGGATTGATCTTAGATAGAATCATTACATTATCGGGCTTTAGCTTTATTTGAAAGTTAAACTTTTAAGGATGATCAGGTTAATGCCAAAACGATTATTTAGCTTCGATAAAAGTGACTCGATCACTCAAATTGTGATTTCTCAACAATGAAACATAAGCCTTTACGTGTTCTTGACTTAAGGGATTCACCATGGGTGGACGGGCCAGGTAGAACAATTCTACAAACAGCCTCCATGATCGATTCGGCGCGATGTGAAATTATTGTTGGTGCATTTTATGGTGATACTCATGGAGAGCATGCTTATATAAGCGAAGCAAAAAAACGCGGCTTAACTATTCTTCCTATACTTGAATCAAGCGCATTCGACCGAAACATAAGCAGACAGATAATCGAAGCGATTAGAATTCACTCAATCGATATACTCCATACGCATGATTTTCGATCAGATTTGTTCGGTTTGTGGTGTGCCAAGCGCACTGGTATTCCAGTGATCTCAACCTGTCATGGCTGGATTGCAAATAACACGAAAGGCAAGATTTACACCCATATTGATAAACTGGCTTTACGATATTTCAATCGCATTATTACTGTCTCCGAATATATGCGCAAGCAATTAATTGAGTCAGGTGTTAAAGGCGGCAAAATAAAGGTTGTACCAAATGCGCTCGTTACCGAAGATTACCATGTGGACCGGCTTGACCAGAAGTTTCGTGATGAACTGTGTATTGATTCAGGTTCACTTTTAATTGGTAATATTGGGCGACTCAGTAAAGAAAAAGGGCAGGATATCTTTATGTATGCTGCACAAGAGTTGTTGAAGAAATATGATAATTTGCATTTTGTATTAATCGGAATTGGACCGCAGGAGGAA
>JBFFND010000193.1:0-5169 GCA_041563375.1 Gammaproteobacteria bacterium
CCCTATGCCAACTACGCGGAAATTTCCGCCAAGCGCCTGGTGACCCGCGACGGGCAGTCCAAATATTTTCTCAATGGCACCAAGTGCCGCCGCCGCGATATTGCCGACCTGTTCCTGGGCACCGGCCTGGGGCCGCGCAGTTACGCGATTATCGAACAGGGCATGATCTCACGGCTGATTGAAGCCAAGCCCGAAGAGCTGCGGGTATTCCTGGAAGAAGCCGCGGGCATCTCCAAGTACAAGGAGCGCCGTCGCGAAACCGAAACCCGTATCCGTCACACCCGGGAAAACCTCGAGCGGCTGGACGACCTGCGGGAAGAAATCGACAAGCAGCTGGCGCATCTGCAGCGTCAGTCGCGCACCGCGGAAAAATACAAGGAACTGAAAATTGAAGAACGCCGTTACAAGGCGGAGCACCTGGCACTGCGCTGGCGCGAGCTGAATGGCGAGATGGAAAACCGTGAACGGGCGATTGAAGAACAGGAAACCCGTTTGCAGGAAGTGATTGCCGAACAGCGCTCGGTGGAAGCGGAGCTGGAAACCCTGCGTGAACAGCGGGTTGAAGCCAGTGAATCGCTGAACGCGATCCAGGCCCGTTACTATGGCCTGGGCTCGGATATCTCGCGCATTGAACAGAGCATTCAGCATGAGAAAGAACTGCTGAGCCGCCAGCAGGGTGAACTGAATGACCTGCAGAATGCGCTGCAGGAAATCGAACAGTCGTTGCAGGCAGACCGCGAGCAGCTGGAAGAAATCGAGCTGGTGCTGGGTGAGGCTGAGCCCAAACTGGAAATGCAGCGTGAATCACAGCAGAGCGTCAACGACCAGCTGCACGAAGCGGAGCAGGCAATGCAGGCCTGGCAGCAGGCCTGGGACGAACATAACCAGCGTGCCGCCGAGCCGTCGCAGACTGCCCAGGTGGAACGCACCCGCATGGAGCAGCTGGAAAAGAACGTCGAGCACCTGCGCCAGCGCCTGCAGAAAATCGAGGAAGAAAAGCGCAAGCTGGTGGGGGATGACCTGGAAATTCAGCTGGAGCAACTGCGTGAGCAGAGCGAAACCGCTGAAATGAAAAAGGCCGAACTGCAGGAGCGGGTATCGGAGGTGATTGAAAAAATCCGCACGGCGCGGGAGCAGTCCACCCAGTTTAACCGCGATGAAGACGAGCTGCGTCGCCAGCTGCACGATACACGTGGCCGACTGGCGTCGCTGGAAGCATTGCAACAGGCGGCACTGGGCAAGAAAGAAAATGCAGTGTCCGGCTGGCTGGAAAAGCACGGCCTGATGAATGCCAGCCGACTGGCGGAAAATATCGAAGTGCAGGCGGGCTGGGAAAAGGCGGTGGAAACCGTGCTGGGCTCGCACCTTGAGGCCATCTGTGTGGATGGCATGGACAGCGTGGCGCAGATGCTGGGTGATTTACAGCAGGGTCGCCTCAGCCTGTTTGATACCTCGGTATCACAGGCGGCGGCGGACAGTGCTGACAGCCTGGCGAGTAAAATCAATTCCTCGGTGGCGCTGGGTGGCCTGCTCGATGGCGTGAAAGCCGCGGATGATCTGCCCCAGGCGCTGGCCATGCGCCCGTCCCTGGCGGCCCATGAGTCGGTGATTACCGCCGATGGCATCTGGCTGGGTGCCTCCTGGCTGCGGGTGGCCCGCGACAAGGATGAAAAATCCGGCGTGCTGGCCCGTGAGCAGGAAATCAAGGAACTGCTGCAGCAGCTGGAACAGCTGGATATGCAGGCGGAAGAGCTGGAAGTAAGTATTCAGGACAACCGCGCTCAGTTGCAGAACCTCGAACAGCAGCGCGAGCAGTGGCAGGCGGAGCTTAACCAGACCCACAGCCAGTGTGCACAGATTCAGGGGCAGTTAACGTCCGGGCAGAGCAAACTGGAACAGCTGTTAAGCCGCAACCAGAACCTGCAGGAAGAAGCACAGGAACTGACAAAAAATATCGAACGCCAGCAGGATGAAATGGAAACCGCGCGGCGCAAGCGCAATGAAGCCATGACCCAGATGGAAGACCTGTCGCGGGAACGGGAAGAACTCAGCGGGCAGCGTGAGCATCTACAGAACCAGTTGCTGGAAGCTCGCAGCAAGGCGCAGAACGAACGCGAGTCGGTGCATGAGCTGGCGATCCAGATTGAATCCCGTCGCACCCTGAAGCGCAACCTGGAACAGAATATCGAACGCATGACCCGTCAGCTGGAACAGCAGCAGCAACGTCGAGAAGAACTGACGCAGAATCTGCAGTCGGCACAAAGCGGCGATAACAAGGCGGAAGAACTGGAAACCCTGCTGGCGGAACGCCTGCAGGTGGAAGAGCAGCTGGGCGAAGCGCGCCGTGCGGTGGAAGAAGTGGAAAGTTCACTGCGCCAGCTTGAACAGCAGCGTAACGAATTTGAACAGAAATCGCAGATGATCCGTTCCAGCCTGGAACAGGCGCGACTGAATACCTCTGAAGTGCGCGTGCGCAAACAGACGGTACAGGAACAGCTGCAGGAAACCGACTTTGATGCGGAAAGCCTGCTGGAAGAGCTGGGTGAACATGCGCGCATCGATGACTGGGCGCGCAAGGTGGAAGAGTGCTCACAGCGCATTGCGCGACTGGGGCCGATTAACCTGGCGGCGATCGACGAATACAAGGAACAGAACAAGCGTAAGGAATACCTGGATTCACAGCATAACGATGTGACCGAAGCACTGGAGACCCTGGAAAAAGCTATCGCCAAGATCGACAAGGAAACCCGTTCACGCTTCAAGGAAACCTATGAGCATGTGAATACGCGTATCCAGGAAATGTTCCCGCGTCTGTTCGGTGGTGGTCAGGCCTACCTGGAAATGACCGGCGATGATCTGCTTGATACCGGTGTGGTGGTGATGGCGCGGCCGCCGGGCAAGCGCATCAGTCACATCCAGCTGATGTCCGGTGGTGAGAAGGCGCTCACCGCGGTGGCGCTGGTGTTTGCCATCTTCGAACTGAACCCGGCACCGTTCTGTATGCTGGACGAGGTGGATGCGCCGCTGGATGAAGCCAATGTGGGACGTTTCTGTAACCTGGTAAAGGCGATGTCGAAAACCGTGCAGTTTATCTTTATCACCCATCACAAGATCACCATGGAAATGGCGGAAAAAATGAACGGTGTTACCATGCGTGAAGCTGGTGTCTCCCGACTGGTGTCGGTGGACGTGGAAGAAGCAGCAAAAATGGTAGAAAGTGCGTAATGGATCAGTTCCGCTGGATATTACTGGGTGCGGCCATAATACTGGTTATCGGTATTTACCTGTTTGGTCGCCAACGTAAAAAGTCACACAGCCGCCTGCCGCTGGAGGCCGCCAACCAGGCGCCGTCCTTCAGTGCCGATGAGGGGGTGGATGATAGCTGGGTCGATGGCGTGGGTCCGGTGCGGGTGGTCTCGCAGAGTGATCGTGAAATTATCGAACAGTTCCAGCAGGAAATTGCCGAACCCAGTGTGCTGGATCGGGATAATCCGTTTGCCGGGCAGGGTGATGCGGACGTCACAGATGAATTGATGCAGGATGACAGCAGGGATGAAAGTCGGTACGACGAGGAAATCCCTGACGAGAGCCTGCAGGCGGCAACAGAACCAGCCGATACAAAGCCTGCAAGCCAGCAGGCGACTTCACCAGCAGAGCAAAAGGTACAGCCAGAAACAGAACCACAGTCAGAACAGTCGCCAGCGCAGCAGACTGAACAGCCGGTGGATGATGTGATCGCGGTGTTTGTAATGGCCGAAAAGGAACAGCCACCGATCAAGGGCGAGCAGGTTCTAAGCGCCAGTTATGCGCTGAACCTGCAGCACGGTGATATGAAAATTTTTCACCGCCACAGCGCAACCGATAACAGCATTCTGTTCAGCATGGCCAATGTGTTCGAGCCGGGCTGGTTTGAACTGGAGCAGATCAATCAGCTGGAAACCCGTGGCATTACCTTCTTTATGCAGGTGAACCGTGTCGAAGATCCGGCCGATGTGCTGGATGAAATGCTGATCAGCGCGCATCGCATGTCGACCATGCTCGGTGCCAGTCTGTGCAATGCCCATCGTCAGCCGCTGGACGAAGCCTACACCCGCCAGTTGCGTGAAAAAGTGCAGACGCTGATCGAGCTTAAGGCGCAAACCGCCTGAGCGATTTGCCGTGGTACTTCCCAGTTTCAGCTGTTGTTGCAGTGCCTGTTGGCTTCTGAAATAACATACCCATCAATAAACAAGTTTCCGTAAATTTCATGTCGAATAAACTACAGGCCGAACAACAGATTTCCCGGCTGCGCGAGCAGCTCAATCACCACAGTGTGCAGTATTATGTGCTGGATGATCCGGAAATTCCCGACGCTGAATACGATCGCCTGTACCGTGAGCTGCAGTCACTGGAACAGCAGTTTCCTGATCTGGTTACCCCTGATTCTCCCACCCAGCGCGTCGGCGATAAGCCGCTGGAAAATTTTGCCCAGGTCAAGCACGAATTACCCATGCTGTCACTGGACAATGTGTTCAATGAAGAGGCGTTAATTGATTTCAACAAGCGTATCCAGCAACGGCTGGAACGGGATGATGAAATTATCTATGCCGCTGAACCCAAGCTGGATGGCCTGGCGGTCAGCCTGTTATATGAAAATGGTTTACTGGTGCGTGCCGGCACCCGTGGTGATGGTACAACCGGCGAAGACATTACGCAGAATGTGCGCACCATTCATGCGGTGCCATTAAAACTCAGTGGTGACGATGTGCCGCCAGTACTGGAAGTGCGCGGCGAAGTGTTTATGCCCAAAGCCGGCTTTGAAAAACTCAACCAGCGTGCAAGGGAGCAGGGCGAAAAAGTGTTTGTTAATCCGCGCAATGCCGCGGCGGGTTCATTGCGCCAGCTGGATCCACGCATCACCGCGCAGCGGCCGTTGTCGATGTACTGTTATTCGGTGGGCAGGGTGGATGGTGAGATGCCCCACGATACCCACAGCGAAATGCTCAACCAGTTACAACGCTGGGGCCTGCCAGTGTGTGCAGAACGTCGCACGGTGAACGGCGTGCAGGGCTGTCTGGATTACTACCAGCAGATGGCTGAGCGTCGTGCAGAGTTGCCCTATGAAATTGACGGCATTGTTTACAAGGTAGATTCACTGCGTCTGCAAAAGGAACTGGGCTTTGTTGCCAG
>JBFFND010000194.1:0-5157 GCA_041563375.1 Gammaproteobacteria bacterium
ACAAGATGCTCTAACTAACTGGCTAAGAGAGCATTAATATGACTGAAGTGACACCTGTCGTTTTTAAAAATCGTCAGCATATGAAGCTTTTTGGGATATTGCATGAACCTGATACGGGCATGCGTAAATCAACCGCAATAGTATTATTGTCTCCAGGCGTAAAAATGCGTGTCGCACCTCACGGTATGTATACTAAAATGGCCAGGCAATATACTGCGATGGGTTACCCTGTACTGCGTTTCGATTTTTATGGTCTGGGTGACGCTGAAGGTGAAATCGACATGGATAAGTTGTCCAGCGTTTATAATAGTATTCAACTCGGCCGCTATGTAGACGATACGATTGACTCATTGGACTGGTTGCAAAAAAATTATGGTATATCAGACTTTGTGGTCGGCGGTTTATGCGGTGGCGCTATTACTGGAATGATGGCCGCCGAAAATGATTTTCGCATTAAAGGTCTTCTGGCATTAGGCATCCCAGTAACACTTGATGTTGGAGAAGAAAATAGACATAAGCATCTATCAAAAGGGCAATTGTCACAGCTCCGTTCTGGTTATATCAGGAATCTTTTTAAATGGCAGTCATGGGTAAGATTACTCACGTTTAAAAGTGACTTTCGTGTTTTGTTCAAATCAATTGGTCAGTTATTCAAACGAAAAAAAACATCTATCCATAAAACCATGTCCAGCGAAACAGGGGATAAGAAGCATCAGGATGATAATATTAATCCAAGGTTTGCACCTGCATTCCTTAATATGCTTGAGACATCGCGCCCTATGCTGCATATTTTTAGTGGCACAGATCGTTTAGCATGGGAATTTGAAGAAAAATTTTGTGAAAATCACAGAGAACAACTAGATAAGTACAGTGATATGCTTGAGATACATACAATCGATAAAGCTAATCATATTCTAGCACATCCTGACTGGTTTAATCAGATGCTAAAAATCACAAAGCACTGGCTTGCTCGATTCAACTAACAGAGTAATTTTAATATTGATTTGGATATTTTATTAGGGATTAACCTGAAGCTTATAATTAATGTATAGAATCACTCTCTAACCGGGTGATAGACAAGTTCATATAAGCTGGTGGTTAAATATTTTTTATAAATATAGTTGTAATACATATGAATATTTTATTTCTATCACAAATAGTACCATATCCACCTCATGGTGGGGTATTGCAGCGTGGTTATAATTTAATTAGAGAAATAAGTAAGGACAATGAGATACATTTACTTGCGTTCGTACATCCTGATACTCTAGCTGATGATGAGCTTATAAACGACGCGAGAAATCATCTTCTACAGTATTGTAAAACTGTTGATTTTTTTACACTATGGCCAAAAAAATCTATACTACATAAGTATATTGCTTTCGCAGCAGGTTTTTTCTATACGTTACCATTCAGCACATTAGCACATAAATCTATTCAATATCGCAGGCGCATGCAAACTATTCTCCATGAGAATGATATAGATGTTGTGCATTTTGATACGATTGGTCTAGCACCTTATCTCGAATATACTGCTAACGCGGCAACATTGATTACACATCACAATATAGAATCAACTTTAATGCACCGTCGTTCAAAGGTAGAGAAAACATGGTTAGGAAGATACTACGTTGCATTGCAGTCATTACGTCTACGTAAATACGAAATTTCTGAAAGCCCACGCTTCGATTTGAATGTAATGGTTTCAGGAACTGATGAAGATGAGCTGAAATCGATGACACATGACATCAAAACTGTTGTTGTTCCTAATGGTGTCGATGTAGAGTACTTTTCCGTACGCAATGAGAATCAGTCAAATACAATAATTTATACGGGCGGGATGAATATGTTCGCCAATAAGGATGCAGTAATGCACCTGATTGATGACATCTGGCCACAAATAAAATCCAGGGTCCCTGATGCTGTTTTTAAAATCATAGGTCAGGATCCTCCGGCCGAGTTGCTGGCAATCGCAGCTGAAGATAAAGATATTCAAGTGTTGGGTTATGTTGATGATATACGCCCATATGTAGCAGAGTCAGCCGTCTATGTGGTACCACTTAGAGTCGGTGGAGGTACGAGGCTCAAGGTTCTTGACGCGTTATCGCAGGGTAAAGCTATTGTATCTACCTCGGTTGGTTGTGAGGGTATTACGGTGACACACGGAGAAAATATCTTTATAGAGGATGACGACGATGCATTTGCCAATCGGGTAGTTGAACTCTTCAATGATCAATCTCTACGTAAACGGCTGGGTCTGAATGCACGACTTCTAGCTGAACAGAAATACGCCTGGGAATCTATTGGTCAAACGCTAAATGATGCATACAAAGCAGTTTTATCGCCTGCTGTAGGGGATTAGTGTTATGGACTCCCGTTTTAAAAGTATCTACGATAAGTTGCCGGTATTTTTTCAGAATATCATTCTAAGTGGATTCAGCTTGCTTCTTGATCGTGAGCGTTATGGCGGAAGTTTTAGTGATTTTAAATCGTTTCTGGATAAAAGTCAGTGGTATAGCCCGGAAAAACTGCGTCAGTACCAGGATGAAAAATTAAAAAACCTGATTGAATATAGCTACACGCATGTGGATTACTATCGAAAACTGATGGATGAGCGAAACTTAAAACCATCCGATATTGTTTGTATTGATGATTTAAGGAAATTGCCAGTCCTTACAAAGGAAGATATTAAAAATAATTTTAATGCATTATTATCTGATGAATATCAAATGGAAAAAGTCAAAAAGGGGCACACAAGTGGAACCACGGGCTCACCTCTTGAGGTCTGCTATAGTGATGACATTATCCATATTAACTATGCAATGCTAGACCGTCAATATGAATGGGCAGGTGTTCATCTAAAACGTTTTGGAGACCGCATTGCTGTGATACGTGGTAATGTGATTGTGCCGCTAGAGCAGAAGCGACCACCATTCTGGCGGTACAACTATGTACATAATCATATGCTTCTCTCTTCATTTCACCTGTCCTCTGATAATATAAAATTCTACATCGATGAACTCAAACGATATAAACCAAAAGTTCTTGATGGTTATCCGTCTACAGTATATGTACTGGCTAAATATCTTAAGAACACAGGTGAGACACTACCACTCGAAGCTGTTCTTACATCTTCAGAAACATTGTTTGATTTCCAGCGTGAAGTTATAGAAGAAAGTTTTCAATGTAGAATATTTGATTACTTTGGTTCTGCTGAGCGAGTCCTTTTTTCTACTGAATGTAATCATCATCAAGGTCATCATATCGCATCTGAATACGGGATTATCGAAATTGTCGACGATAAATATCAAGCCACCAGTCCAGGTAATATTGGTTACATTGTAGCCACGTCCCTGCATAATAAGGCAATGCCTTTAATCAGGTACCTCACCAATGATATGTCAGCCGTAAAAACATCTGCATGTGCATGTGGCAGAGGCTTGCCTTTGATGGATGACGTTACAACAAAGGCGGAGGATATGTTAACCCTGAGAGATGGGCGCTTGATCTCACCATCTGTATTAACTCATCCCTTCAAGCCTTTAACCTCTATTCATGCGTCTCAGATTATCCAGGAAGACCTTGATCATGTGCATGTGAAGCTTGTTGCCACAGATGACTATACGGAAAATGATGGTGAGTCATTGATTCATGGCCTCAAAGAACGTCTCGGTGAAGACGTTGAAGTGCGTATTTCGCTTGTTGATGAGCTCGAACGTACACGAAATGGAAAATTTAAATGGGTCATTTCCAAAGTGGATATGGGAATATAATGATTACAATCCAGACAGGTATTTAGAATATGTGCGGAATTGCTGGTGCAATTTATACTGACCATGGAAGAATAATGGACGCATCCATAGTGACGCGGATGAGAGATGTGATGCAGCATCGAGGTCCAGATGATGCGGGCACTTATACATCAGGTCCGGTTGCGCTAGCTCATCGCCGACTTAGTATAGTTGGGCTAAGCACTGGCCATCAACCCATGGCTACGGAGGATAATGCTCTATGCATTGTTTTTAACGGTGAGATTTATAACTATCCGAAGCTGAAAAATGAATTGCAGTCATTGGGGTATCGATTCAGAACAGAGTCTGATACAGAGGTTATTCTTCACATGTACTCACATTATGGAAAGGAGTGTGTGAATTATCTCAATGGAATGTTTGCTTTCGCAATATGGGATCGGGAAAATCAACATCTGTTCATGGCAAGAGACAGGCTTGGCGTCAAACCATTTTATTATGCTGAAACCGGTGACTCGATTGTATTTGCATCAGAAATAAAATCTATCCTGGAATATCCAGAGTTTAGAGCAAAGTGTAACAAAGATGCAGTTTACGAGTACCTTGTTTTTAGAGCCGTAAGTGGTGAAGAAACATTATTTGAAGGAGTTAAGTCACTACTTCCAGGGCATTATATGACGGTATCTAGAAACGGTATCGAGATTGAGAAATACTGGGATCCACGCCAGAAACCAATGGATTTTAATATTTCAGTACCAGATGCCAGGAACAAGCTTTCGGAACTACTTCAGGATGCTGTTCGTATTCGTCTAATGAGTGAAGTTCCACTTGGTACGTTTTGTAGTGGAGGTATCGATTCTAGTCTCGTAACTGCAATTGCCTCAAAACAAATTGGGGAACCAGTTAACACATTTTCGGTAGGTTTTCATGAGGCTGAATTTGATGAGAGCTACTACGCACGAATGGTGTCAGCCCAGTACCAGACTAATCATCATGAACTCAAGCTGAATGCACACGAATTTACAGGCTTATTACCAGATCTTATACATTTAAATGATGAGCCCCTTAATTTCTCTAACTCGGTTCATATCTATGCGCTAAGCAAATTAGCAAAGGAATACGTCACAGTCGTACTTACCGGTGAAGGTGCTGATGAACTTTTTATGGGGTATCCGCGTTACCAGATTCCTAGAATAGCTGATAATATAAAACGCATGTCAGTTTTAGCAAGACCATTGCTTAATATGTTATCTAAGGTAAAAGATGATCACCGCCTTGAAAAATTGTCATATTATCTGAAGAGTGACCTGAATGACATTATGCTGCTTAATTCGGCTACTAGCCGTGTCGAATCCGTATCTCGTATAATCCAGAAAGGGATTCCAACTAACTTACTGTACCGCACTAG
>JBFFND010000195.1:0-5138 GCA_041563375.1 Gammaproteobacteria bacterium
GCTCGCGCTCTTCGGCCTGCTCAACCACGCCGGTGACCGTATTGATCGCCAGTGGAATATTAACCAGGGTAACCAGCAGCAATACCAGGGTGAAACCCAGCACCAGTATGGTCCGTATATTGAAATTTTTAAGCATGGTGAACTCCACTCTCCGTAACCAGGATACGCAACCCTGACTAAATGTTTGTGTCCCGTGACTACCTTGTGACTACCGGGGGGGGGCGGTATAAAACGACTTATCATTTTTATAGCACAGGCTGTGAGGGAATTATCGGCCGCAGGCCGGGAACCATTAGCGAGAATGGTAAAAACATGCCATCAGCACCTGCCACTGGTAAAACATGCGGACGCTATTATACGCAAACTTATAGCCGGCGCATCAACAACTGGTGGATTTCCTCATCGGTCATCACAATTGGATTGGTTTTCATACTGCTGCCACGGCTATTGGCCACAATATGTGAAAGGTCTTTTTCACCCACGCCGAAACTTGCCAGCCGTGGTAACTGTAACTGCTGTGTCCACTGATTCAATTGCTGATACAGCTGCTCACGGGCTTCATGCTTATTGGCGTACTGACCATCCAGTAACACATCCCCCAGCACCGCGTATTTATCCAGCGCCGGATTCAGAGGCTCACGCGCCAGCATCAGTTCGATATTCATCTGCGTTGCCTCTGCCACCAGGGTGCCGCAAACCACGCCATGGGGGATCGGGAAAAAAGCCCCCAGCGGTGAAGCCAGGCCGTGCACCGAGCCCAGACCGGTCTGCGCCAGGCAGATGCCCGACATCAATGAGGCATAGGCCATTTTCTGCTGCGCCTCAGGATCAGCCGCATCGGCATACAGTACAGGCAGACTGTCACGCAGCGCGCGAATGCCACTCAGCGCCAGTGCATCGGTCATTTCATTGGCGCGTGTTGAGACATAGGCCTCGATCAACTGGGTCAGTGCATCCATGCCGTTCGCGGCGATCACCGACGTCGGACAGGTCGCCAGCAACTCGGGATCAATCACCGCATATTCGGCCACCAGCCGATCATCGCGAAACGATTTTTTAAAGCCGTCCTTACCCTGCACACTGAGCACCGCGTTTTTTGTGGCTTCAGAGCCGGTGCCTGCGGTGGTGGGTACCGCAATAAACGGAACTGCGGGGCCGGCATAGGCTAGCTCAGGCCCCACACCTTCCAGGTAATCCATCACCGATTGCTGCAGGCGCAGCAGGCCCGCAATTGCCTTGGCGGCATCCAGTGCACTACCACCGCCAATACCCAGCACCACGTCAATATTAAAATCACTGTACTCACGCACCAGCTGATCCACCAGCTGGGGTGATGGCTCGCCGGGGATATGGCAGGTTTCAATGGAAAGCCCCAGTTGCTGCACAGCCGCCATCAGCTCGCTGCAGGCCGCACTGTTGCTAAATGAGCGGGCACCGGTCACCAGCAGGATACGTGAGCCATAAGCTGCGCACAGTGCGGGCACCTGCTGGATCGACTGTCTGGCAAAAATAATTCGTGGCAGGCGGGCAATAGTGAAATCAAATAAATTCATGGCATTTTATCCAGGGTACCTCTGAACAATGCTGATATGTCTCTGCGAGACCTGAAGCGTGCAGCTACAAGGCGTGCTTCGCAGTGAATGGGGCGCTCCTTTGCAAGAAGCACAACACCGTAGATGTGCGCTTCAGGCCTCGCCCTTCGGGGCTTACAGGTGTGTCCGCATTCGGCGTTAGCGTTTTTCACCAGGCTTGAGCATGCTTTCAAAACGCTGCCTTGATTGCGAACACACCTGTAAGCCAGAGATATGTCATCATTATTCAGAGGTACCCTAGTGTGGTGATTGCGATTTTAAAACTGACTGATGCATACGCTGTTTATCAAGACAGCTTCAGCATACTATAATCATCGCTTTGATTCAGCGCAGAGATTATGGCAATTTCCAGACTCATATTTAGCCCGCATGATTCCACACAGGCTGTTAACGAGACGCAACTGCTGCAACAACTGACCCAGCTTGGGCTGATTACACGGACGGCCTACCGGGACAATCATTATCTGCCGGGCGATGACTTTATCTCGCTGATCACCTTTCTTGGCTGTTCGCCCAATATCAGCCTGCAGCCGGATGATTCGAACACAAATGACAGCCACTGTTATATATCCCTGATCAACACCACAGTTGACCCAAAGTGCCTGGGCTATACCCGTCAATGTCACCCCAAGTGTCCATATTGCCGCAAACGCATCGCTGACTGGAAAACAACCGACTGGCAGCAACCAGGTGCGCTATGCCTGTGTGACAAATGCGGTCGTGAAACCGCATACACAGAGCTCAACTGGAAACATGAATGCTGCTTTGCCCGCGGTGGATTCAGTATTGCCAATATCTACCCTCATGAAGCGGTGCCGACTGATCAATTACTGGAGAAGCTGCAACAGCTAACCGGTGTTGCCTGGGATTATGCCTACGCCAATAATGAAAGCTGAAGAATGCTTTGCGGGTGCAACCCTGTGATTTGACTAAGCTGTTAGTACCAAAGCCACAGCTTCACACTAAAGTAAACTCTCAATGGGTAACAGGCCATAAAAGAATGCCTTGAAGCGTCGCCATAACCCGGCCTCCGGCTCATCGGTATAATGATAGGCCACCCCATCCTGCTGATAACGCCAGACAATTCCGGTATGCGGGGCCGGCGCATCATCCAGCAACAACTGGTAGCTGTTTTCGCCGGAGGATATACCGGAGAACATATGTAAAAACTGATCGGCAATCTGCTCATTTTCAATCAGCAGGCCCATCTCGGTATTCAACTCTGCAGAACGCGGATCAAGATTGGCTGAACCGATAAACACCTTGTTGTGATCCAGCACATAGGTTTTGGCATGCAGACTGGTGCGACTACCGGGCTTGAGAATTTTAAAATGCTGCCGCTCGCGCACATAGGCCGAGGGTTTTAATTCATACAGCCTGACGCCCAGCTTGAGCAATGCCATTCGGTACTGGCGGTAACCGGCATGCACCGCAATGACATCGGTCGCTGCCAGCGAGTTGGTGTAAACATGAATTTTAACACCTTTATCAATCAGCGCTTTAATCCAGCGCATGCCCTGATCACCGGGCACAAAATACGGCGAAATAATCGTCAGATGATTTTCTGCCAGTGCAAGCAGCTCGTGCAGTGATGCATATTTCCCTGTGCTGCCTACCGCTTCGTACAACTGCTGCTGGCGAGTAATTTTATCCGGCAGATCATATACAAGCTCGGCATCCGCCCAGACAAAACGTAAATTTTCCGGTTGTAATTCATCGTATTTAAACTGCGACAGCTGCAACGTATTCAGGTAATCAAGCTGGCCGATCTGTTGCTCGAATTTCTGCAGCATCAGTTTGATACGTTTAAGCGCATATGCCCGCTTCGGTCGAGCGTACAGTTCATCAACCGGCACCGCCCAGTCACTGTTCCAGTATTCATCAAAACTGTTTGACACTTTGCCGACGATTTCACCAATGGTGAGCAGATCAACATCCAGAAACAGCAACTCCGGATCCGCGGAAAAATAGATATCACTGATATTGCGACCACCGACGATGGCCTGTGCATTATCGGCAATCATCGCCTTGTTGTGCATACGCCGACCAACTCGCGCCAGGTCAACTATAAATTCGAAATAACGCAGCAGGCCACGAAACACAAATGGATTGAATATGCGGATTTCAATCTCAGGATGGGCATTCAGCAAGCTGATGCCTTCGTCCACACCCAGGGTATCAATATCATCCAGTAACAAACGCACCCGTACACCACGGTCAGCAGCTTTCACCAGTGCCTGTGCAATTAACTGGCCACTGGTATCACCATGAAACGAATAATATTGCAGGTCCAGCGTATGGTGCGCCTGTTCAATTAAATGACAGCGCGCCAGAAAAGCATCGATATTATTGCCCAGTAGATAGAAACCGGACTTACCCGGATGCTGCCGGGTCAGGCGATTAAGCGCCGTGTCCTGATCCGCAAGCTGCGTCGGATCGAGCGCATGGCTAACATTTTTTTCCCCCAGCCTGTTAATGCGTTTATTCGATAGAAAATCAAACAGTTTTAGAAACAGCTCGATAATGCTCTGTGCAATCAGTCGGATCATGTTTCCAGCGACAGTTTCTTCAGCTGATCAATTTTATCTCGAATCGCGGCGGCTTCCTCAAACTCCAGTTCCTGCGCATGTTTGAACATCTGTTTTTCCAGTTTATCCATCTGCTGACTGATCTGCTTGACCGACATATGCGCATATTCCGCCTGCGCCTCAGCCACACGCAGTGATTCCTGTAAATGTTTCTGCTCGTAGCCGACACCCATAATGTCGTGAATCGCCTTTTTAATACCAATGGGCGTGATATTGTGTTCGATATTGTATTGCAACTGCTTTTCACGTCGCCGACGGGTTTCATCCAGTGCACGTTGCATGGAACCAGTGATTTTGTCGGCGTAGAGAATGGCATGACCATTCAGATTCCGTGCGGCACGGCCGATGGTCTGGATCAGCGAGCGATCTGAGCGCAGAAAACCTTCCTTATCCGCATCCAGTATCGCCACCAGTGAAACCTCCGGCATATCCAGGCCTTCACGCAACAGGTTAATGCCCACCAGCACATCGAATTCACCCAGGCGCAGGTCGCGAATAATTTCCATGCGCTCCACGGTATCGATATCCGAATGCAGGTAGCGCACTTTCACTCCGTGCTCGGTGAGGTAATCGGTGAGGTCTTCCGACATACGCTTGGTCAGCGTAGTAATCAGCACCCGCTCATTCTTCGCTGCACGCAAAGTGATTTCCGATAACACATCATCCACCTGGCTGCCCACCGGTCGAATTTCCACTTCGGGATCCACGAGGCCTGTAGGACGAACCACCTGTTCAGCAATCTGGTCGGAGTGTTCCAGCTCATAAGGGCCGGGAGTGGCGGAAACATAGATGGTCTGCGGGCGCATCGCTTCGAATTCATCGAAGCGCAGCGGCCGGTTGTCCAGTGCCGAGGGCAGCCGGAAACCGTACTCGACGAGGTTCTCCTTGCGCGAGCGGTCGCCGCGATACATCCCGCCCAGCTGGGGAATGGTGACATGGGATTCGTCGACCACCAGCA
>JBFFND010000196.1:0-5124 GCA_041563375.1 Gammaproteobacteria bacterium
CAAACGCTCTCAGGTCGCCACCGTGCGTCTCTGCCATAACTTTCGTCAGGGCCGCTGTCAGAGTTGTTTTACCATGGTCAACGTGACCGATTGTGCCCACGTTTACATGGGGCTTATTACGTTGAAATTTTTCCTTGGACATATCAAATGCCTCCCCCGGATGTAAAATTAAAAGTTCAAAAAAATACTGGAGCTCATAACCGGATTTGAACCGGTGACCTCTTCCTTACCAAGGAAGTGCTCAACCGACTGAGCTATATGAGCAAAACCTTACTGAAACAGAATCCCTCTACAGGCATCCTGCGTACAGCCACTAACCCTACAGCTACAGCAGCCTCTTACTCTTTCTATACCCTGCACGGACAGGACACACTAAATTTGGAGCGGGTGATGGGAGTCGAACCCACGTCATCAGCTTGGAAGGCTGAGGTAATAGCCATTATACGACACCCGCTTAACAAGCCATTCCTTCCAGCCGCTCGCTTTCTAAATATGGTGGAGAGGGGAGGATTATTACGGGCTTACGCCCTCCACCCTTCGGGTCGCCACAAAAACCGTGGCGTTAAAAATCGCTCCCGGCGATTTTTCCGAACCTCTAACGGCTCTCACCCTCCCCTGCTTCATACAGAAGAGTTATTTCACTGACCACACACAATTAACTGCATGGGCAGAATTTATGGTGGAGGGGGGAGGATTCGAACCTCCGAAGTCGAAACAGCAGATTTACAGTCTGCCCCCTTTGGCCGCTCGGGAACCCCTCCGAAAACTGGAAGCCGCATATTTTGCTTGACAGTCTTCTCACTGTCAATAAAAAGCGGCCCAAATCCTGCTTGTATTATTAAAACCTGAGCAGAATTTGAGCCGCTTTTCTTCTATGCAGCCAATTACCTCTTTATATTGAGAGATAATGCTAAATATGGTGCCGGCACCATGAATCGAACACGGGACCTACTGATTACAAGTCAGTTGCTCTACCAACTGAGCTACGCCGGCGCACTTCTATCGCAACAATAAACGGTTACCGCGCGAGAAGGCCCGCAATTCTATTGAAAGACGCTGCATTTCGCAATGCCAAAACCGTATAATTTTGCGTTTTTTTGATTTTTCAATACAACACGCCGGATTTACTCAGCTGCCGCGACACAGGGCCGGGTGATGCGTGAGACGCCCTCTGCCAGATAGTTATCCGCCACGGCCTGCGCATCCACATCACCTGCCACCCGGTAGTCCAGCCAGTAGACATCGTACTCTCGGTATATGATTTCAATATCGGCATCAAAACCCATATCACTGACCTTCTTGAGACGTCGACTGGCATGCTCTGGCTCCCTGAAGTGCCCCAGCGATATACTGTTTTTTGCATCGCCCCGCAATACAATATAAAAATCCCTGAAGTCTTTCGCTCTAAGCTGTGCGGCCAGCTGCTTGGCTTCAGCGATATTTTCTGCCGCCGGAATATGCACCCAGTAACGATGTTTTTCAGATTCCTGCAGGGTCCGCAAGGAAATATCATCCACCTGCTCCGCCATCGATTCACTGACACGCTGCATAATTTTCCTGTCTTTGAATGGCCCCAGGGTATAGCACATGGATTTTACCGGGCTATTCTGTTGCTGGGCCTGCGTTGCGGCCAGCTTTTCAACGGCCAGATAGCCCGACTCCGTGCCAGTGCCGTCAGGCGCATCCACTGCAACGTCCCGCTCATGCAATAACTGCAAACGGGCGAGACGACTGTCCATTGGCTGCGGCTGGCTGCCTGCAGCGGATGGCCGCAGGTATTCCCAGCCCGCATATAAAATATTGATTGCCACTAAAATCAGTACTAAACGCATTTACAATTATCCACTATCCAGACCTAACCTTCCGCCACCAGACGCAAGCCCTTATTGACCAGCCATGGCTCGCATACTGTCTCTGTAGTTAACTTCAAGCCATCCTGCACCCATTGCGCATCGCCCCCGGTCAGCACGACGCATGATTTCTCGTTTGCCGGCAGGCTGTCTTCCAGCATCTGCCGAATACCGCCCAGCAAAACATGTGCGCAACCACGAGTGATTCCATCCACAGTATTGTCAGCCGGCACTTTAACAGACGCCGGGGCTGCCGGCTCAATATCAATAGCAGCAAGCTTCTGACTCAGCGCCTCCTGCAGCGTCGTCAGCCCCGGCGCGATATAACCACCCAGATGCTGCCCGGTCGCATCCAGCACATCCAGGGTTAGCGCTGTGCCGCAATCGATCACACACAGCGGTTGGCTGGCTGCACGCTGCGGCAGATGAAAAGCCGCCAGCATCGCCAGCCATCGATCCACACCCAGCTGTTGTGGCCGCCGGTAACCATTACGCACTCCGCATTGCTGCGCCTGAGTCGTCGCAAACTGGTAGTTCAGACACGACTGCTTATCCAGTGCCTGCGACACCAGGGAGGCTATTTCCACACCGGCCACATTACTTAACCAGATCGACTGGCCACGCAGCGGCACACCCGCCCTGGCCAACTGATCCGCAAGATCTTTTCTGTCGTAGGTGAAAGCACCATGGGCTTTCACACTGCCACCGTCAAACTGAACCCACTTTACCCGACTATTACCTATATCGATTGTTAACATGGCTTAACTTTCAACTTCACATCCGCGGCATACACCGACCGCACCTCTCCACCCACTTGCAACAGCAGGGCACCATCATCTGCCAGACCGCACACCTTTGCCGAATATTCACCTTCCCCGCCAGTCACCTGCACCGCCTGCCCCTGCAATATATCGTATTGCTGCCAGACAGCCTGAAACCAGCCATTGTTCTGCTCGTGCCAGTAACCATAGGCCCTGGCCAGCACTTCAGTCAGCTGCGCCACCAGCCAGTTACGGTTCAACAGCTTATGATCATCACAGGGCTTTTCCTGCGGCATTCGACCCTGCAGCAGGCACTGCTTCAGATCCGTCCAGGGCTGCTCCACCTGCAGCATCGCCTCAGGGGCCACATCTACATTCAAACCCAGCCCCATCACCACCACGCCGCTGCCAGGCCCCAACCGCGTTTCAATCAGCAAGCCTGCCAGCTTCTTGCCATCACACAGTATGTCATTGGGCCATTTCAGCTGCACAGCAACACCCTGCCTCGTCAGCCACTCCGCCAGCGCTGCCCCACAATACAGAGGCAAACGTGACAACTGCGACATAAGCTCAGACGGCAATATACAGGCCACACTCAGATAGATACTGGCCCCTGCGGGAGATTGCCAGACCCGACCATGACGCCCCCGCCCTGCGGTCTGCTGGTCACTTACACAGACGCTAAAGCCTGATGGCAACGGCTGGTTAAGCAGATATTGATTGGTTGATCCTACCGATTCCAGCACCTGCAGAGAGAAAGGTAATGCAGCCTGCTGCCAGTAATGCATAATTACCGATTCACTGAGTCGCTGCTTTTTCTCCGCATCAGTGTGCACTGCATCAATCAAAGATCACCCGTACTATTAATTTTATTTAATTTGTCTACAATTATTAAAGGTTATCAGGTATTTAGCCGATACTTTATACAACACACTGAAAACTCAGACTCATTTCACTCATGTCAGATAAAAGCCGGCAGCCTCACACGCAAATTAACTAAGGAGACACTGTGGATTTAGCAACCTTACTGGGGCTGATTATCACCTTCGGTTTTATTATTGGCGCCATTGTAACCGGTGGCTCTATATTACTCTTTGTAAATATTCCGTCCATTCTTATCGTCGTCGGCGGCAGCGTCTCTGTCGTGCTGATGCAGTTCACGCTATCCCAGTTCTTTGGTGCTTTCAATGTCGCGATGAAGGCATTTTTTCACAAGGCGGTTGATCCAGCAGAACTGATAGAACAGGCTGGTGTACTGGCCAATGTGGCGCGCAAGGAAGGCATGATGGCACTGGAATCCCAGGAAATCGATAATCCGTTTCTGTTCAAGGGTATTCAGCTCTGTGTTGACGGACACCCACCGGATCTGGTGCGCAAAATGCTTTCCAAGGACATCAGCCTGACCATGCAGCGTCATGAACAGGGACAGAAAATATTTAAAGCGCTGGGCGATATCGCACCCGCCATGGGCATGATCGGCACACTCATCGGCCTGGTGCAAATGCTGGCCAATATGGATGACCCCAAGGCAATCGGCCCCGCCATGGCGATTGCCTTGCTGACCACCCTCTACGGCGCTGTCATTGCCAATGCCTTTGCCCTGCCCATTGCTGCCAAGCTTGCACTGCGTTACGAAGAAGAAAAAACCAACCGTAGTCTGATTCTTGAAACCATTAGCGGTATTCAGGAGGGCATGAACCCGCGTGTTCTGGAAGAACTGTTAAAAGCCTATCTGCCTGAAAACCAGCGTAATCCTGAAGAAGTCGAAGAAAACGGATAAGCAGTGGAAGAGGAAAACGAAAAACCGAAATGCCCGCCGCCCGGTGGCCCGCAATGGCTGGCCACCTTCGCCGACCTGATGTCACTGTTGATGAGTTTCTTTGTGCTATTGCTGGCATTTTCCGAAATGGACGCACTGAAATTCAAGCAGCTTGCCGGCTCCATGTCCCAGGCTTTCGGTGTACAGCGAGAAATCAAAACCAGGGAAATCCCCAAAGGTACCAGCATCATTGCCAAGGAATTCACCCCGGGCAAACCCATGCCCACTCCGCTCAAGGTCATGCGCCAGAACACCACTAATGACCGCAAAAACAACCTGGATTTCAACGAAGGCGAACCATCAACCGATGTGGCACAGGCTGAAAGAGACGCCATCAAACGACTCGAGCAGTTAAAACATGCCCTGGATGAGCAGATTAAAAAAGGCGAAATTGAAGTTAGCGGCAATGACGAGCGCACCATTATCCGCATCCGCGAAAAAGGGTCATTTGCCTCGGGCAGCGCCACCCTGAGCCCGGAATTTTTTCCTGTCATGAAAAAAATTGCACTCGCCGTAAACAACACCCCCGGCAAGATTCATATTTCAGGTCACACGGATAATATCCCCATATCCACTTATAAATTCAGGTCCAACTGGGAGCTGTCATCCGCCAGGGCCGTATCCATCCTGGAACACATGTTACGTTATCAGGATATTGATGAAGAACGCATTGTTATCCAGGGTCATGCCGATA
>JBFFND010000197.1:0-5111 GCA_041563375.1 Gammaproteobacteria bacterium
ATCGAAAACACGTTTTATCATTAGCCACTGTATAAGGACATCCAGCTATGATAGTTAACATTACCAACAGGCACCCTGCTCCCCACCTTGTATTAATCGCTTTATGCTCTCTGTTTTTTCTGGCGTCGTGCTCAGCAGGCGAGGAAAACGAATCTGCTGATGTGGCCGCCACCTCCGAGCGCCAGTCCGAGCAGATTGAAGAAACTACCACTGCTATCGAGACTCGCCCCGAGCTTATTGAAGAAATCGTCGTTAGCCGGCCCGAGCCCGAACTCAGGCTGGAGTCCGCCGCCGCGCTTGATCGCCAGCCTGCTAACGCTCGTCTATCCGGCAGCTCTGCTGTGATGAGCTCCGGACGCACTGAACAGGCTACTGCCTCCGCCGATAGCAGCCCGGGGATGGCTGACGATACAAATAATATCGACGAGTACAATGTTGTACTGGGTGTTGACCAGACCATAAAAATACCGGGCATACCGGGTGAACTGCGGGTCTGGATTGGCAGCCCCGGCTACCAGCCCGACTTTCCCGAGCGTATGACCCAGGATGAGGCGACCGTGCCTGCCGTGGGTGAATCGGCCAAGGTACAGCCCTTTGCCCCGGCCTTTACAATCGAGCCGGCTGAAACCCAGTGCATCCGAATACACCCGTCAGGCTCTGAAGTGCGTTTCAAACTCATCCCGCAGAAACAGGGCTCGTTTGAAGTCGGTGCCAATGTCTATCTATTTGATTCGCTGGATTGCAGTGGCTCACCTATTCCTAAAACCGCTGCGACCCTGAAGGTGCTGGTTGAAGTAGACAGCAAACAGGCTTTTCTCGAAAAACTGAATGAACTCTGGCATATTGCATGGGATAAATTTGTCGAGTTCTGGGCTGCATTGCTGGCGATTTTCTTCGGGCTGATCCTGTTTCTGATTCGAGGCAAACTGAAGCGCTGGTTCGGTTACAGCGACAGTTAAACCGGGCAATCTAGTTAACCTTGGCTGTTTATTTATACAAACGGAGTTGGATTATGGTCAAAAACCTCAAAGACTACATTCCCTTTAAACCCGGTGATGATATCTCGACCGGTGCCGCGGATGTGATCGACGCCGAGCTGGAACAGATTAAACAACGCCAGCGCGGTGACACTGCAAAACCCTTCGATAGCGACAACCTGAGCGGCCTGGCACTCTCTGGCGGCGGCATTCGTTCCGCCAGTTTCTGCCTGGGGGTGTTGCAGGCGCTGGCCAGTAAAGACCACCTGCAGAATTTCGATTACCTGTCCACGGTTTCCGGTGGCGGTTACCTGGGTGGCTCGCTGAGCTGGATCTGGTTAAAGAAATGGCAGGATTCCAGCCGCGAGCCGGGCTTCGGTACCGGCGCTGACAACTTTCCCTTTGGCAGCGGCAAACGTTTTTCCAATAAGAATGCGGATATGGACCGGCAGCAGGCCTCGCTAATGCGCCACCTGCGCCAGTATGGCAAGTACCTGACGCCGGATCGTAACCTCAACCTGTTCTCGTTTATCTCGGTGGTATTGCGCAGTATCACCATGGGACTGGTCAGCGTGCTGCTACTCGCCAGCCTGCTGTTCCACCTGCTCTACGACCAGACAAATCTGTTTGTGCGATTAGATACCGGACTGTTTCCCAGCCTGGCGGTTAAAATTGCGGCTGGCAGCATCCTGCTGTATTTCGTGGCCTTGCCATTGTATGCGCTGCATGCGCTTATCTTCGAAAAATCCGCTGACAAAGCCTATCTCACACGTCGCGGCTGGGAAATCGGTATCAAGTATGTTCTTTATGCCAGCCTGTTGATTACGGTGGTTGCGATTGTGCCAATACTGCGGGAAGAAATTGCCGAGAAATTTGCCGCCAGTGGTGGCCTGACCGCGGCGATTGGTGCGGCCATTGCCTGGTTTACGCAGAAATCTCTCAACACCACGGACAGTGCCAGTTTTATCAAGCACCTGCCCCGGCCGCTGATGATTAACGTCGGTTTACTGCTGTTGCTGATCGGTCTGCTGGTGGTGGCTGACCAGCTGACACAGCTGATGCAAAATCATATCGGCCTGCTGCCGCACCTGGTGCTGGCGGTGATACTGCTGCTGGTGGCTGCATTTGTTCCCATCAATAAGGTTTCGATTCACCGTTATTATCGTGATCGCCTGATGGAAACCTTTATGCCGGATATCGACAAGGTGCTCAGCGGCGATAATAACTGCGTGGCTCGCCATGCCAATAGAACGCCGCTGAGTGAGTGCAAGCCACAACAGCTGGACATGCCCTACCACATCATTAACAGTAACCTGATTCTGGTGGCTTCAAAGATTGCCAAGTTTCGCGGCCGCGGCGGTGATAACTTTATTCTCAGCCCGCTGTATTGCGGCAGCAATGCCACCGGCTGGCGCAATACAAAGAGTTTTGCCGGCGACTCACTCACCCTGCCCACCGCGGTGGCGATTTCCGGTGCGGCGGCCAATTCCGATTCCGGCGTGGCAGGCAATGGCCTGACCATGAACCCGATTCTGTCGACGATTATGTCGATCTTTAACCTGCGCCTGGGTTACTGGGCCGCCAACCCCGATCCACAACGCAATAAATACCCCCGCTGCCAGCCCTCCTACCTGGTACCCGGTTTTAATGGCGTGCTGTATCGTCACAAGCTGAATGAAGAAGCGCGCTTTGTTCAACTCTCCGATGGCGGGCATTTTGAAAACCTGGCGGTGTATGAACTGCTGCGGCGCCAGTGTAAATTTATTGTCTGCTGTGATGCAGAACAGGACGCGGAATTTAAATTTGAAGGCCTGGGCAATTTGCTGGAAAAGGCCCGGGTGGATTTTGGCACCGAGATCCGCATAAATGATACCGACCTGCAGCAACTGAAATACACAAAAGATGCACAGGGCAATATTAATTACGCCAACAGCGGCTATCTGCTGGCGGAGATCAATTACCCGCAGGGAGTCAAGGGCCACCTGCTGTATATTAAAACCACCCTGGTCAAGCATTTACCCGCGGACCTGGTGGCCTATAAAGCGGCGCAGCCGGACTTTCCCGACGAGTCCACCCTCGACCAGTTTTTTGATGAAAAGCAGATGGAGGCCTATCGACTGCTGGGCATGCAGATTGCGCAGGATGCACTCAATGATTCACGCATTCCCTGGGCATAGCTGATGGCAGCATGCTTGTCTAATATCAAACATTCAGCGCATAATTAAGCTAAGATAGAGGAAATTGCAGGAGAACACGAATGAGTAAAAAAAGCCCCAGCCCTTTTATCACTGATGGTATGAGCGACGCCTATGAGAAGCTGCTGACACTGTCGATTAAGGAAGCAAAACTGCTGAAGGAAAAAACCGGCCCTGCACTGCATAAGATCATCGACGAGATCAGCCTTAGAGCATCAGATTTTGGTGAGCTGACTTCTGCCGAGGTGAAAAAAGTATCCGATTACCTCAAGCGCGACCTGAGTGAAGCCGCCAGTTATATGGCAAAAAATAATGCTGAATTCAAGGAATGGCTGGCACTGGACACCGAGCTGATTGAGGACTACCTGCTCGACCAGTTCAGCACCGCCGCCGACCAGACCACGGTTGAGCTCAACAAGCTCAAGGCAACCGCCGCTACCGCCGAGTACCATACCGGCGAGATCACCGGCCCCGGTGTTTTAAGCTGTGATGCCTGTGGTGAACAACTGCACTTCGACAAGGCCGGCCACATTCCACCCTGCCCGAAATGCCGTGAAACCCGTTTCCATCGGCTGCTTTGTCAGTAATAAAGTCATGGGGCTTTAGTCATGAGTCGTTAGTCTGACTAAAGACTAACGACTAAAGACAGCCAGGCGTAGGGTGGATCAAGCGTAGCGGATCCACCTGATTACCATACAGTCCTGACCAGCCTGCTCAATGCGCTCTTTAGAAAAGAAAACGCGAATGAACGCGAACAACGCAAATAGGCGCGATAAAAGCATTATATTTTTAAGCCTTAGCGTTTATTCGCGTTCATTTGCGTTGTTCGCGTTTTCTTTTTAAACCGTTGAGGTTCCTGCGTCACCCCAACCTACGACTAACGACACATGGCGTAGGATGGTTCAGGCGCAGCGGATCCACCTGATTCCCGCTTAGCCATATATATTTTCACTAAACTGCTTCTGAATCTGTTCGATTTGATCGATATTGTCGATCAATGCATTTACACAATCCTGATCCAGTGTTTCCCCGGCCAGTTTTTTCAGGGTGTCAATGGCTTTGTCATTATCCCACGCTTCCTTATACGGGCGTTCACTTGTCAGCGCGTCGAATACGTCTGCAACCGCAACGATACGGGCTTCAATGGGTATTTCATCGCCTTTTATTCCTGACGGGTAGCCACTGCCGTTAACCGCCTCATGATGGAATTCCGCGATATTACGCAGCATATCCATATATTCAAACTCATCAAAACCAAAATTTTTCAGAAGCTCATCAATCATCTCACGCCCTTTTTGGGCATGTGTTTTCATTATGGTTTTTTCGTCATCATGTAGTTTTGCAGGTTTGAGCAGGATTTCGTCAGGTATACCTATTTTCCCGATATCATGTAGAGGGGAAAACATGAATATATGCTCAATATAACTATCATCCAGGTTATATTTATCCGCCAGTGCTGTAGCGATAAGACGGCTGTAACGGGACATGCGATCAAGGTGGCTGCCAGTTTCAGGATCACGAACATGGGTAATACTGCCTGTTGTCTTAATAGCGGCCGACAGCGTATTGATAGATGTTATTTCATTAAGCACCATCAGGGAGATCATATGTGCATATATATCTAATTGACGTAAGACGCTTTCTGTAAATACATCTTTTTCGTCCGAGTTGAAAAAAAGAAACCCGAAAAACACGCCATTATTAAACATTGGCAGTGTATAGCTGGCCGCATATCCCTGGCGCCCGATTCTTTGGGTGTGCTCATGCTGTCCGTCTTCGAAGGTAAGCAGATTGTTGACGACCCGCGGCAGGCCTTTATCCAGAATCGCCTTCAGTGAAGGGGCATCATCAAGTAGTGACTGGTAGTGATCCAGCGGATTATCATCACCACTACTGTGCAGGTATGTTTTAAGTATTTTTGTTTGCGGATCATATAGCG
>JBFFND010000198.1:0-5106 GCA_041563375.1 Gammaproteobacteria bacterium
ACTTTACCGATTGCTTATGTTTTTGTCAATCCACCTGACAACATTTTCTCTGATTATCGTCGCGCAATCCCCCGTCTATTTGTGTACAATCGAGCTTTGAATGTAAAGACACTGTATAGAAATGCCAGAAACCAATAAGAACAAGTCCCCGCGCGGTCGTAAAACGGCTGTTGCATCCTCTCCCAGAAAAAAATCCAGAACCCCGAAATCTGCCGCGCCGCTGGTTGATCCGCAACAGGATCGCGAAGCCAGTAACTACGAAAACCCGATCGCCAGCCGCGAACTGATTCTGCAGGTGGTGCGGGATGAAGGCGCGATCAGCCATGACGAGCTGCAGGCGGTGCTGGGCATGAACTCCGAAGAGCAGGTCGAGGCGTTGCGTCGCCGCACCAATGCGATGGTGCGGGATGGCCAGTTAATCCGTAATCGCCGCGATGGTTATATACCGGTGAATGAGGAAGACCTGATCAGCGGCCGGGTGATTGCCCATGCCGACGGCTTCGGCTTCCTGGTGCCGGACGAGGGGGATGAGGACATCTTCCTGCATGGCCGGCAGATGCGCACCCTGCTGCACGGCGACCGTGCGGTGGTACAGGTGTCCGGTATCGACCGCCGTGGCCGCCAGGAAGGCACGGTTATCGAGGTGCTGGAACGCGCCAATCATCGCATCGTGGGCCGCCTGTTTGTTGAGTCCGGCGTAGCCTTTGTGGTGGCGGACAACAAACGCATCACCCAGGACATTATGGTGCCGCTGGACCAGATCGGTGAAGCCGAGCCCGGCCAGATCGTGATTGTGGAAATTACCCAGCAGCCCACCTTCAAAAGCCGTGCGGTGGGCCGCATCACCGACATTATCGGCGACCATATGGCGCCGGGCATGGAAATCGACGTTGCCATCCATGCGCACAATATTCCATTCCTCTGGCCGGACGAAGTAAAAGAACAGGTCAAGACCATCCGCGAGGAAGTCACCGAAGACGATAAAAAAGACCGTAAGGATCTCACCGGCTTGCCGCTGGTGACCATCGACGGTGAAGATGCCCGAGACTTCGACGACGCAGTCTACTGCGAAAAAACCAGCAAGGGCTGGAAGCTGTATGTGGCCATCGCCGATGTGTCCCACTATGTGCAACGTGGTAGCCCGCTGGATGAAGAGGCGATTAACCGTTCTACCTCGGTATACTTCCCCGAGCGGGTGATCCCGATGTTGCCGGAAGTGCTGTCAAATGGCCTGTGCTCGCTTAACCCGCAAGTCGATCGTCTGTGCATGGTGTGTGAAATGCTGTTTGACGCCGAGGGCAAGATGACACGCTCCACCTTCTACGATGGGGTGATGTATTCCCATGCACGCCTGACCTACGAGAAGGTCTCCGCCATCCTGGAACACAATGACCAGGCGTTAACAAAGCAATACGAGCCGGTGGTGCCCCATCTGCACACCCTGTTCTCGTTGTATAAAAAACGCCTGCAGCAGCGTAAGAAACGCGGCTCGATTGATTTTGAAACCACCGAAACGCGGATTATCTTCGACGAAAGCAAGCACATCGAGCGCATAGTGCCCACGGTCAGAAACGAAGCGCATAAGATTATCGAAGAGTGCATGATTGCCGCGAATATCGCGGCGGCCCGTTTCCTTGAAAAGCATAAGATCCCCGGTCTGTACCGGGTGCACAAGGGGCCGAAGGAAGAAAAGCTGGAGGATGTAAAAGACTTTATTGCCGGCCTGGGCCTGCGTTTGCAGGGCAACGCCAAGGGCAGTATCAAGCGCTTTATCTCCGGCATCGGCGATCGCATCAAGGGCAAAAAGAAACCGGCGTCCGGCATTACCGCACAGGATTATGCACGCCTGATCGAGCGGGTACGGGATCGTCCCGATTTTCACCTGATCCAGACCGTGTTGCTACGCTCATTGTCGCAGGCGGTGTATTCGCCGGAGAACGAGGGTCACTTCGGCCTGTCGCTGGATAACTACGCACACTTTACCTCGCCGATTCGTCGTTACCCGGATCTGCTGGTACACCGGGCGATTCGCCATATTACCCAGGGCAAGAAGCCGAGCAGCTTTTTCTATCGCCACAGTGATATGGTGCATCTGGGCGAGCATTGCTCAACCAACGAGCGCCGTGCCGATGAAGCCACACGGGACGCGGTGACGGCACTGAAATGTGAATACATGCAGTCGCATATCGGTGAAACTTTCCCGGGTATTATTACCTCGGTCACCGGCTTCGGCGTGTTTGTCGAGCTGAATGATATTTATGTCGAAGGGCTGATTCATATCACCAGCCTGCCCAAGGACTACTACCAGTTCGAGCCGGTCACCCATCGCCTGGTGGGTGAGCACAGCGGCACTCAGTTCCAGCTGGGTGACAGTGTGCGGGTCAACCTGGTGGCGGTGAATATGGATGAGCGCAAGATCGACTTTGAGCTGGTGGAGCATGAAAATAATCCACACAGCCGCAAATCGGCATCTAAGTCCTCCGGGCAGAAGTCTGGACAAAGATCCGGACAAAGATCCGGCAAGAAGTCCGAGCAGAAATCAGACGATAAACCGGCCAGAAAGAAACGCTCGCGGCGTAAAAAGTCGTCAGCTGCAAAGCAGGGCGGTGAAACATCCGCACAGCAAACTGCAGGCAGCACGGAACAGTCTGCAGATGGCGCAAGCAAACCGCGTAAAAAATCAGCGAAACGTCGTCGCCCCCGCAAAAAGCAGGGCGCAGCTAAAAAGGCAGACAGTTCGGGTAATGAAGGCTAGTTTTATTGGGCGCAGCATTATTAATATGCTGCGGATTGGTTTGCTGGGTACATTATTGTTGCTGTCCACAACAGCCGCTGCGCAGTCCGCATTTGCCACGGTGAAGGACATGGCCAGGCTGAAACAGCAGGCGGCAAGTGCCGATCTACCCATCGTACTGCTGTTTACCGCTGAAGATTGCACCTACTGTGATGCCATGCGCCAGCAGTACCTGATTCCCATGTCACACACGCAAAAATATGCCGAACAGGCGCTATTCCGTCAGCTATATGTAGAAAGCTTCAGTTTCCTGCGCAATGAAGATGGCGAACTGGTGGGCGGTGACCAGATCAGTCTTCGCTATGGTGTGGATATCACACCGACGGTGCTGTTTATTAACGCACAGGGTGAGGAAGTGGCAGAGCGAATTATTGGCCTGAGTGGTGCGTATTTCCAGAAAACCCTGGAGACGCATATTCAGCAGGCCAGTCGTAACCAGCCGTTAAACTAATTCACAATCAATTCTGATTTAATACACTTATTCTAAATTCTTCAGGTATTACACACAGATTATGAGCGCAAAAGAGCCGCAGATTATTTTTGGTTTTCATTCGGTTGAGGCGGTGATCCGCAATGACCCGGTGAATATACTGCAGTTACTGGTGGAGCAGAACCGCCATGACCAGCGGATGAAGCAACTGGTTCAGTTTGCAGAGTCCCAGGGTATTTCAATCGAGTACCTGAAAAAAAGCGATTTGCAGAAACAGGCGGGCAGTAATAAAACCCAGGGTGTGGCGGTGCGCTATAAAACCACCGCAGAAACCTCGGGTGAGTCCGCCAGCCATTCACTGGGACAGTCGCTGGAGCAGATACTGCAAAAAGACAATGTGCTGTTGCTGGTGCTGGACGGTGTGACCGACCCGCATAATCTGGGCGCCTGTTTACGCACCGCCGATGCCGCCGGCGTGGACGCAGTGATTGTACCCAAAGATCGCGCCGCCGGTTTAACCCCAACTGCACGCAAGGTGGCCTGTGGTGCAGCGGAAAGCCTGCCGTTTTTTCAGGTGACTAACCTGGCGCGTACCCTGAAGCAGTTCAATGAACACGATATATGGATTGTCGGCACCGCCGGAGAAACCGATACCAGCCTGTACCAGGCAAAATTAACCGGCAAGCTGGCACTGGTGATGGGGGCCGAGGAAAAAGGCCTGCGTCGCCTGACCCGTGAAAACTGCGACCAGCTGGTGAAGCTACCCATGGCGGGGCAGGTCGAAAGCCTGAATGTGTCGGTAGCCACCGGTGTGTGCCTGTTTGAAATTGTGCGTCAACGCGCAGGCTAGTGGCTGATGCGCAGCTCGGATAGTACAGAGTTACATCTACTGGTTCCCGGTCTGCTGGGGCCGTTTGCGACACCGCCTGCCAATGGCCTGCAGGACATCAGTGATACACAGCAACAACCCGCCATCAAGGTACTGCAGCGCAGTCTGAGCCGCGCCTCGCAATCCAGCCTTCCAGCCAGTGAATACTTCAGTACCCTGCATTACCTGCTCTGTCCGCAACAGTCTATCGAGCTAAGCCAGCTGCTGAGTCGTTTTGACCAGTTGCCCGAGCACAATGGCTTTTATTATTTAATTGAGCCAGTGCATTTCAGGGCCGAGTCGGATCATGCGGTGTTGCTCGGCAGTGAACTGCTGCAACCGCAGCCGGAAGAAGCGCAGCAACTGGTCGAAACCTTTAATGCACACTTTGCGGTGGAAGGCATAAGACTGCATGTGGCCAGCGCCAGCCGCTGGTATTTACTGAGCGAACGTGCACTGTCCCTCGATCTTCGCTCCATGGAGGAATGCCTGGGTCGCGACATCAAACACTTTATGCCACAGGGAGACGATGCACTCTGGTGGCGACGCATATTGAATGAAGCGCAGATGCTGTTTTTCGAGCACCCGGTTAACCTGCAACGTGAACAGCAACAGCAGCTGAGCATTAATGGCCTGTGGCTGTTTCAGCACAGCTTCAAGGCGCATAAAAGTAACACCTCTGCAAACAGCCGGGTGGAACGCGTGCTTGCAGACAACGCAATTGCCTCGGCATTGTGTGAATTTTCAGATAAGACTATCCAGCTTGAATCAACGAATGATAAATCCGCCGATAAACTTACCGGTCAAGCAGGGCATAGCGTGCTGATCGACGAGACCTTTTATGCCGCAGCCTGTTATGGTGATCAGACCGCCTGGCAGGATGCACTGGATGAATTCTGTGTATCACGCTTTGCGCCGCTGGATAATGCGCTGCAGCGTGGAGAGATTTCCCGTCTGCATATTTATCCCTGTGATGGGCGCGTCTTCAGCGTCAGCAAATGGCAGCGTTATTAT
>JBFFND010000199.1:0-5093 GCA_041563375.1 Gammaproteobacteria bacterium
GCATCCCTTACATAAATTGGGATCAATCACAGGGTGAATCGAAGCCGGTTCTGTCAGGCCTATTTTCCTGTTCTCTTCGAGTATTTCGATACTGGCCTGCTGCTTGCGGCGCTGGCTGCGCAATATAAACGTATAAATCAGCAGCAGAGGCGCGCCGTACACCATTAATACATAATAATCAATCACTTAGATAAAACCACCCTGCAAATTATTGTTACTTTTCAGGTCTTTTTAAGAACAGTCTTATACTGATAAATATGCGCCTTATCTCACATTTACTGATTCAGCACTGATATTATTCCTGAAACCCTGTATTATTTGTGGGAACATATTCCCATTTATCGGCTTTGCTGACAAGCAAGCACTCTCAACCAGACTTATAAACACGGTTTCTTATGATGGACAACCCCGGCACATCCAGCATTCCACTGAGTCGCATAGAGCAGCTACTCCGCCTGGACCTCTCCAGTTACAGTAAAACACTGTATAACATTTCCAGCCTGCTACTGATTATTTCACTACTGGCAGCGGGTTTCCTGCTCAAGGAGGAAGAGTTATTTACCGCCGAAAGTGGCGTCGGCTACTGGCTGGGCATCATTGGTGGCACACTGATGCTACTGCTGATTATTTACCCCATACGCAAACACATCAAATCTTCACGTTTTCCGGGCTCTGTCCGTTTCTGGTTTAAAACCCACATGTTTTTCGGTGTCGCCGGCCCACTGGCTATCCTCTATCACTCTAATTTCAGCACAGGCTCACTCAATAGCAGTATCGCGCTGTTGTGTATGCTGATTGTTGCTTCCAGCGGATTTATCGGCCGTTACTTTTATTCCAGGATTCACTTTGGCCTGTATGGTCAGAAAGCCTCACTGACTGAGTTATTGCAAAGCATTGAAGACGAAAAAGGCAAACTGCAATACATTTATTCGATCACACCCGAACTTAAACAACAGCTCTCCGCTATACAAATCAATCACGAACAACACCTGAACCTGGCACAAAGTATTAAACGCTTTTTCGTACTTGGCATAAAAATACGTGTTAACAGCTTACTGATCCCCTACCGCCTGAAAAAACTCGTACTCGCACACGCCAGACAACACCACTGGAAGCCCCAACATACACAACGTTACTTAAAATTACTCAATCGCTATATTCACCACTACCTGAACACCACGATCAAGGTTTGTGAGTTTTCAATTTATGAACGACTTTTTGCCTTATGGCACACCTTACATCTTCCGCTGTTTATCATGATGCTAATCACCGGGATTATTCACGTCGTTGCTGTGCATATGTATTAACACCTCATAATAATCAAAATGATAAAAATAAATTATTTACATCTGTTCTTAGTCAATATTTTCCTGTTCATCAGCGGGCACTATATGCAGACTTTATCTGCTGCACCTTTTGAGTCCCTGATCATGCCGGGACAACTCATCGAAGGGCATAAGAAATATGAAGACAACTGTGATAAATGCCATTCCGATTTCAGCAAAACCCGTCAATCACAGCTATGCAGTGATTGTCATAAAGAGATCAGAGAGGACTTAACTAACAAGCAGGGGTTTCATGGCTTAAACGTACTGGCCAGCAAACAGCAATGTAAACAGTGCCATACAGATCACAAGGGACGTGATGCCAATATTATAGCGCTGGATAAACAGACCTTTAATCACCAGCAAACTGATTTTGCTCTCAAGGGAAAACACACATCGATTGCATGTCAATCCTGCCATAAGGCCGACAAAAAATATCGGCAAGCACCTGCAAGCTGTTACAGCTGCCACAAACCCGATGACCCACACAACGGCAAGCTGGGAAAAAAATGCCGCAGCTGCCACAACGAAGCGTCCTGGAAAAAAATCAGTTTTGATCATGATAAAACCGACTTTGCGCTTAAAGGCAAACATAAAAAACTGCTCTGCCTGAGCTGTCATCCGGACAACCGCCACAAAGACACGCCTAAACAATGTGTTGCCTGTCATGCACTGGATGATGCGCACAACACCCGATATGGAAACAAATGCGCCAGCTGCCATGCAGAAGATGACTGGAAAAAAACCCATTTCAATCATGACAGGGAAACCGATTACCCACTAAAAGGCAAACATAAAAATGCCCGTTGCGATGCCTGCCATACCGGTAACGTCAATATCTATAAAAACAAGCCGAAGGATAGCTGTGTGTCCTGCCATCAGTCAGACGACGTGCATAAAGGCAAAAACGGTAATAAGTGCCACAGCTGCCACAGCCCGAAAAGCTGGGGCAAGAACCAGTTTTCACATAACCGCGATACAAAATTTGAGCTGCGCGGCAAACACCAGAAACTGAGCTGCAACACCTGTCATCAGGGTGATGTACATAAAAACAAGTTGAAAACGGATTGCCTGAGCTGCCATAAGGTTGATGATGTACACAGTGGGCAACAGGGAAAAGTCTGCCAGCAATGCCATAATGAATCCAGCTGGACAGGCCAGGTTCGCTTTAATCACGATGTGACCCACTTTCCACTTATCGGTCAACATGCAATTACCCTCTGCGAGGAATGTCACAGCAGCCACAAATTCAAAGACAGCAAAGCGGATTGCTACAGCTGCCATCAGGCAGATGACCAGCACGAAAAGACACTTGGCACACAGTGCCACCAGTGCCACAACCCGAATAGCTGGCAATTGTGGCTGTTCGATCATAATCAACAGACCACCTTCCCCCTAACCGACGCACATAAAAACCTGCAATGCGAAGCCTGCCACACCGAGCCTGCCGGGCAACAGGTAGAGAAGTCGGCCACCTGCGCCACCTGCCATTTCAAGGACGACATTCACCGTGGCGGTTTCGGCAAACATTGCGAGCAATGTCACAACAGCCGAAAATTTTCTGACCTGACACTATAAATTGGGATATTATTCCCACATAAAATAGAATAAATGCAACTCTAGCCCCATCAGCAGGGCATTACATGGATTGAACTGGTTGAAACGTTATGAAAAAAAATAAATTTATCAACAAGTTAGCATCAGTATCCTGGATTATCGGCCTGTGCCTGCTGGCATTCTGGGTCACACCGATCCAGGCTGCAGATTTCGACCACTTCAATACCGGCTTTCCATTGGACGGCGCGCATCGCACCGTAGAATGCGAAGCCTGCCACCAGTATGGCGTTTTCAAGGGCCTCTCCACTGAGTGTGCCAGCTGCCATTCCACCTCTTCGCGAGTCAGTGCGTCAGCCAAACCCAGTAATCATATTGCCAGCTCGAATAACTGTGATAGCTGCCACCTGCCTTTTAACTGGTCCCTGGTCAACCGGGTTGACCATAACGAAGTACAGGGAAGCTGCAACAACTGTCATAACGGCGTATTCACCGCCGGTATGCCCGCCACGCATTTCCAGACCAGTGACCCCTGTGAAAGCTGCCACTCGACCGGGCTCTGGCAAAGCGCACGAATGGATCATTCGAATATCAGCGGCAGCTGTGTCAGTTGCCATAACGGCAGTACCGCCACGGGCAAACATCCGACGCATTTCACCACCAATGCCGCCTGTGAAAGCTGCCATAACACCAGTAGCTGGAACGTTGCACGCATGGACCATTCAACCATCACCGGCTCCTGTATCAGTTGTCACAACAATACCAACGCCCAGGGCAAGGGCAGCCAGCATGTGCTAACCAGTAATACCTGTGAACTCTGCCATCGCACCACGGCCTGGTCACCTGTGGCAGTGGTTGACCATTCCGCAGTAAATGGTAGCTGCAGCACCTGCCACAACGGCACCACGGCCACGGGCAAACACAGTACGCACATTCAGTCCAGCAGCCTGTGTGAAGCCTGCCACAGCACCACGGTGTGGTCGTCGGTAACACGGGTAGATCACAATGAAGTCAGGGGTACCTGTTCCAGCTGTCACAATGGCAGCATTGCCACCGGCAAACACCCGAGCCATCTGCAAACCAGTGCGCAATGTGACTTCTGTCATAACACGGTTACCTGGCAAGCAACACGCGTCGATCACTCTGGCATTAGCGGAAACTGCATTAGCTGCCACAATGGAACCGATGCAACCGGTAAATCGGCCAGCCACATCCTTTCCAGTACGAGCTGTGAATCCTGCCATAACACCATTAGCTGGAGTCCGGTGATCCGCGTCGATCACACACAGGTCAATGGCAGTTGTTCAAGTTGCCATAACGGCACCCTGGCAACGGGCAAATCAGCCGGCCATTTCGTTACCACACTGCAGTGTGACTCTTGTCATAACAGCACCAGCTGGTTGAGTACCCGCTTTACCCATAGCAGTGGCAATTATCCAGGTGACCATCGCAATACCCCATCCTGTAATCAGTGCCACACCAGCAATAACCAGGTTATTTCCTGGCCGTTTGCAGCTTACCAGCCTGACTGTGCCGGCTGCCATGCCAACGACTACCAGGCCGATAAGCATGAAAATGCGTCTGTCAGCTCACTAAGAAACTGTGCCGGCCTGTGCCATAAGAGCTCACCAGAACATAGCGTAAGAGACAGCAACTGGGATTAATCAACTTGAAAAAATATGCAAAGCACAACTTACTAAGACACAGTTTTCTGCTGTTTATGCTGCTGTTACCCACACAGACAATTCTGGCACAACAGATTGCCACTGAAGTACTGGACGATGTCGTTATAGAACGCTCCAGTTTCAATGCAATTATCAAGGTACTGTTTAAACAGCCATTGCGTTACCTGTCTCACAGCCCTGCACACAAGGGTAAAACGCTTATCATCAGGGTTAACCTGGTTAGCAGTGTTACTCGATTTGGAAGCTCTACACTGGAAAACGAATCAATAAAAGTTAACTCGGATACCGGGCTCAATGAAATTGTGTTTGAACCATCTGACAGCGTAAACAGCACTATCCTGCTCTATTTTGACGACAACATTGCATATGACGTTGTTCCGGGCGGTGACCAGAGAAGTCTTTCAATCGTTATATATGGGCTCTCTAATTAGACCAGGCAGAATGTATGTACAGCTTATTTATCAAACACCGCCTGCTAAAAACAGCATTGCTGCTATTGTTATGTTGTTACCAGACAATGACTTATGCA
>JBFFND010000200.1:0-5087 GCA_041563375.1 Gammaproteobacteria bacterium
AATCACCGGTTTGTCGCAGGTGAACAGGCTGTCAAAGTCACGATCGTTCAGGCCGTGGGGGTGCTCGCTGTCCGGTGACAGGGTATACAGGTCTACCACATTGATAAAACGGATTTTCAGCTCGGGGAAATAGTCGTTTAACAGTGCTACTGCGGCCAGTGCCTCCTGGGTGGGAATGTCGCCACAGCCCACCATCACCACATCCGGCTCGCTGCCCCGATCGGTGCTGGCCCACTCCCAGATGCCCAGCCCACGGGCGCAGTGTTTGATGGCCGCATCCATGTCCAGGTACTGCAGGTGATTCTGTTTGTCGGCAACGATCACATTGACATCGTTACTGCTGCGCAGGCAATGGTCGGCGACACACAGCAGTGTGTTTACATCCGGCGGAAGGTAGATGCGCGTGACGTTCGGGCTCTTGTTTACCACAATGTCGAGAAAGCCCGGGTCCTGGTGGGTAAAACCGTTATGGTCCTGGCGCCACACCGTCGAGGTGATCAGCAGGTTGAGTGAGGCGATTGGCGCGCGCCAGGGAATGTCGTCCGCGATATCCAGCCACTTGGCGTGCTGGTTGAACATCGAGTCGATAACATGCACGAAGGCTTCATAGGATGAAAAGAAACCGTGACGGCCGGTCAGCAGGTAACCCTCGAGCCAGCCCTCCAGTGTATGTTCCGACAGCATCTCCATAACGCGCCCATCCGGTGACAGCTCACCGCCATCGGCGTCCTCCGGCAGGTAGTCTGCCAGCCAGGTTTTCTTGCTGGCTTCGTACACCGCGTTGAGTTTATTGGAGCTGGTTTCGTCCGGGCCGAACACGCGAAAGCTGTGCGGGTTGGCGTGCAGAATGTCGCGCAGGAACTCACCCAGCGGGCGTGTATTCTCCACTTCGCTCTGCGCGGGCGAGCTGACTGTCGCGGCATAGTTCCTGAAGTCGGGAAGTGTCAGTGGTCGGCGCAGCAGGCCGCCATTGGCATGGGGATTGGCGCCCATGCGCCGTGTGCCGTTGGGGGTCAGCGCGCGCAGCTCTGGTAACAGCCGCCCCTGTTCATCAAACAGGTTTTGCGGCTCATAACTGCGCAGCCAGGTTTCCAGCTGTTCCAGCTGTGCCTTGTCATCGCGCGCCTTTTTCAACGGCACCTGGTGCGCGCGCCAGCTGCCCTCGATGCGGTGGCCATCAACTTCCTCTGGCCCGGTCCAGCCCTTGGGGCTGCGCAGGATAATCATTGGCCAGCGTGGCCGGGTCGGGTCATCCTGTGTGCGAGCCTGTTGCTGGATTTCATGGATAGCCTGTATGCACTGGTCCATCACCATCGCCATCTGCCGATGCATGGCCATGGGCTCGTCGCCCTCAACATAATACGGCGTCCAGCCATAGCCGCGGAACAGCGCATCGAGCTCTTCATGGCTGATGCGCGCGAGCAGGGTGGGGTTATTAATCTTGTAACCATTGAGGTGCAGAATGGGCAGCACCGCGCCATCGCGCTGCGGATTAAGGAACTTGTTGGAATGCCAGGCGGTGGCCAGCGGCCCGGTCTCGGCCTCGCCATCGCCGACCACCACGCTGACCAGCAGGTCCGGATTGTCGAACGCCGCACCAAAGGCATGGGAGAGGCTGTAACCCAGCTCGCCCCCCTCGTGGATGGAGCCCGGTGTTTCCGGCGTGCAGTGACTGCCGATGCCGCCGGGAAACGAGAAGGATGTGAAAAAGTCACGCAGGCCGTCCAGGTCTTCACCCTTGTCGGGGTAGATCTCGGAATAGCTGCCCTCCAGGTACACCGGCGCCAGAATACCCGGTGCGCCGTGACCCGGCCCGGCCAGCAGGATGGTGTTCTGGTCGTAGCGGGTGATAATGCGATTGAGGTGCGTATAGACAAAACTCAGGCCGGGGCTCGAGCCCCAGTGGCCGAGCAGGCGCGCCTTGATGTGTTCTGCTTTCAGGGGTTCGCGCAGCAGCGGGTTGTCCCGCAGGTAAATCATCCCCGCCGCCAGGTAATTGCAGGCGTTCCAGAATCGGTGCAGGGTTGCGAGGCTGATGTCGTCCGGTTCTACTGCTGTGGTAATGTCGCTTTTATCATTCATGGTACGGTCCTGTTTGAGTGCGAAGCGTGGTTAATGCAATGCTGTCCTGGTCTGCTGAGTGTATATTAAGAGGCGCGCACAATGGGGCAATGTAAATTCGCAATCCCCCGGTGAAAAGTCGTACATGGCGGCGTTCAAACACGGTGTCAGCGTAACGCACATCTGCCGCGTTTGCTGCAATATGATTGATATTGATACATTAACAGGCTATTTAGTCTGTACAGGTTAACAGGTCAATATGTCAGTTCAGGCACATCACAGAATACTGGTCATCAATGCCGGCAGTTCCTCGCTGCGCCTGGCCCTGTTTGAGCGCCAGGCGGATAATGTTGTAGAGATCCGCAGTGAGCGGTTCGATACCCTCGGTGAAGATCAGACGGTGTTGCTGCGAGATTTCATACACACCCACCGTATCGATGATACGGTGTGCATCGCGCATCGCGTGGTGCACGGCGGTGCGCACTTTAGCAGCGCAAGCATGATCGATGATCGCGTCATGCAACAGATCGGGGCGCTGGCGCCACTGGCACCGCTGCACAACCCGCTCGCACTCAGCCTGATTAAAGCCGTTAGCTCGCTGTTACCGGCAGTACAGCAGGTGGCCGTGTTCGATACTGCGTTTTTTCACAACATGCCTGCAGTCGCCAGAACCTATGGGATTCCGGCAGCACTCAGCCGCGAGCATGCAATTTATCGATATGGTTTTCATGGACTGGCCCATGAATACATGTGGCAGCAATGGTGCCGCTTAACCGGCAATACAACCCAACAAGGTCGGTTGATTACCCTGCAACTGGGATCGGGATGCTCGATAGCGGCAATCAGCGATGGCCAGGCGCTGGATACCTCCATGGGTTTCTCGCCGCTGGAAGGCCTGATGATGGCAACGCGCAGCGGTGATCTTGATCCGGGCATACTGCTGTATTTACAACGTGAGCTGGGATATTCCAGCGATGAGCTGGATCAGTTGCTGAATAAACACAGCGGCTTGCTGGGGGTGTCGGAGCACAGCGCAGACATGCGCGAATTACTGGCGTCCACGGACGATGCGGCATCACTGGCGCTGGAACTCTATGTCTATCGTTTGCGTAAATACATCGGTGCCTATCTCAATGTGCTGGGCGGTGCGGAGGCGATTGTATTCGGCGGTGGCGTCGGCGAACACAGCAGCGAGATTCGCGCCAGAGTACTTAAGGGTATGCAGTGGTGTGGAATCGAAATGGACAGCAAAACGAATGATGCAAGCATCGGTGTCGATGCCTGCATCAGCCCATCGCAGAGTCGCAGCCAGGTATGGGTTATCCGGGTGAGGGAAGAGCTGATGATTGCACGGGCGGCCGCTGCGCTGTTATTTCATTGAGCGCCAGGCAAATGTGGATGCGGCCATAACCATACCTGTAGCAAGGCCCAGGTACAGTGTTTCCAGTGTGCCTCCCGACTCAACCGCATGTTCAAGAAACAATATAACCAGAATGACCGAAGCAACCTGAATCAAAGTGATTTTTAAATCATGAAAATCTTTAATATTCAGTGCACCGAGAAACTGGCTCTCATTCAGCTTAACGGGCGTAATGAAAAGGCGGTACAGGCTTACAGCGATAACCTGCAGGGTAATGCCGATCAGAAGCAGGTCCAGAAGTTTTAAAAGCTCAACAGCCACTGTCTTGCCCTGCCCAGTGGACACCGGTAGATTAAAAACAACCTCCTGAACCATATGAAAAACAATATTGATACAGGAAATATAAATAAGGAAGGATGATATAGCTGTCGATAGCACAGCAATAACAACCAGTAAACGACTACTCTGGAATATGCGTTCGATCATGTACAGTCGTCCTCATTTCAATGGGTAGTTGCATATAATGCGGCTTGCCATGTTAGCCCAGTGTCAGGAGCTGGTTAGCAGTTATCAGAAATAATGTTTATATTTAGCCACCAATATCCTGCTGTAGATATAACAGAGAAATTGATGATGTCTGCTGGTTTATAGGGTTAATTTTTCCTGGAATAAACGTGTGCCCCATGCATTGCTGTGAATGCAGGTTAGAAACGCAGCTTTGTGACATATTGGCTGGCGAAATAGCCGCCGATATATCGCGTGATTTCAATGCGGACTGAATTGTCGCCGAAGGCAAATTCGCTTATCTCCTCAACAAATATATTATTCTTTCTCAGTTTCGTATAAACGGCCAGTTTGTTGTCTGTGAGTTCGCTGATGTGGTGCGGGTTCAGGTTGCCAAAATAGCGTAGCGTTTCGAGCCGGGTGGTTTTTTTGTCGGCTCTATAAGCTTCCAGTCTGAAAGTGATTCTGCCGGTAGAATCTTTGCTGGCCTCGCCTTTGATGGTTTCATCTCGGGTCAGTTTTCTGGCGATACGTTCAGGCCCAGTGCATTCGGTAAAAGTACCCTTGCCTTCAAGCTGCTCACCGTTAAGTTTAGAGAATAAGCGGGATATTTTTGTTTTCTGGCTATGGGTTAAAGGGGCGGGGCCCTTGATGTCATAGTATTCGTCACCCTGCTTTTTCAGGTTGGGCGATTCTGCATTGCACTCAATTGCGTGCGCGTTTGGTAAAAGAATAAAAATAAACAGGCTGAGACTTGCTTTAACCCATAAGTGCTTTATCACGATTCTTCCTTTTCAATATATTATCCAGGTTGACACCCATAGTAAGTTTGAGGCGAGAGGATGGCAAGTATAATGTCAACGTCATTGCAGGACGCAGCTCATGTGCAGTGTGTCGGCTATGCCCAGCACGTATAATGACTCATCAACTGGCTTCATCGTAAAAAGCGTGTTGAACATTCGAATGTACGCTCAGTGCGGTTACTGTGAGAAGAATGAGAGCCATGCCGAGGAATTGCAGGGGGCTCAGGCTTTCATTTAAAACAAAGGCGCCGAATAGCGATGCGGTCACCGGCTCCACCATTGCCACAACCGAAGCGACGGCCGGCGCTGTATAGTTAAGCCCGACAATGTAAAGGATAAATGACAGCCCAGCACCCAGT
>JBFFND010000201.1:0-5071 GCA_041563375.1 Gammaproteobacteria bacterium
GATTTCGTCGACTCATCCACATATTTGCAATCGGTGCTGTGGTTTTTGGCATGTGACAATCCTGACAGCTTGCTTCCTTACTACCGCCCACTGCATAGTCACTGTTCTTCCACTCTGTAAACGGCATTTGCTCTGCAAATTCAGTTTCCTTGGTTGTACTGGCAACATTTCCATCTGCATCAACAAACGGTGTTTTTAAATCATGACAGGTTGCACAGGTTTCTGAAGTTGATATATGCGCTGCATACTGTGGTGTGTAGCCCACACGATTGCGCATCTCACCTGTCATTACATTGGTAAATTGTCCGTAGGCAGGACGACTAGAACCCGTAGCAGTCGAAATAGAGTAATGACCTGAGGTGCCTTCCAGTGTCCCCATTAATCCATCATCTTCTATTTGGTGGCATAAGGTACAACTTACCCCATCCATCGCTTCATCAAAATATGGATTAGATGGGTTCAGGAATCCATCACCAAATATTTCTTTTACAGCACCATCACGCTCGGCCTGCACATTAGCCATCGGCGCATGACAACGTGAGCATTTATCGTTAATCACATCACTTAAGTGGGGTGCACGATCAAGTTCGGAAGCAACCTTAGCTCGCCAGTAAGGGTCGCGGGTTGAGTTTGCCATCATGCTAGTTTCCCAGTCATTAATGATAGACACATCATTACCTGATGTATCACTTAATCCATTATGACAACTGGCACAGTTTTCAGAGCCTGAAAAATGCGGCCCGGTGAAATTAGGGTTTCCTGTAGCAGTGGTTGAGCCAGTACTACCTCCACCATCGTTTCCACCGCCTCCCTCCATACCGCCACCGCCCCACCATTCGCGGGCAGAAGCGGGAGACGTAAACAACAATAAACTTAAAATAAATACAGATACTATTTCTTTGAAACATTTAGAATTAATCACAAACATATCTCCGACTTATAGGGTTGATATTCAAATGCAATATGCATTGGAATCACAAATTAATTGAATTAAAGAGACTTAAAAAGTGAGTGAGTAAGGAGCAGAATTTAAGCGGGTGGTGAGCGGTATGGGTCAGGCAGGTGCCCAAGGAGCGGAATGTTATTGTTTAATGTGATTAAGCTAATTTTAGTAGGCGGCAAATTAAATGCTATAGCCGGTATTGAATTAGCACTTGAGTGATAATAATCTGCGCAGGTGTCACAATTTTCACAGCTACCGATCGTATTATCTTCTTCAGTCCACTGGTTGTTAGACAGTACATCCCCAGACAGATGTGATTGTTCTATTTTCCCCTGCAGACAATCCCCTAAGCAAGGTAGCAATGACCACGAATAGAAGATACTGGTGACGCCTAATACCAGTATTATCACAAAAACTAGTTGTCTATTAATAATATTCATAAATATAACTACTTCAGTGCCTCGCTTAAGCGTTTGAAAGACGTATATGCTTAAATTTGCTTAAATTTAACAAAATAACTATATTTTTTATGTGACAATAAGCACACTAGGCGTTTTTTAATTTCTTCAACCCGAGCATCATGAGCGATCAACACTGGACAGTTCTGGATACTGAATCGCTACGGGCATTGGCTCGTCTTCGACGTCACAATGCTGGTAGCCTAAGTCCAGCACATCCAACGCTTGCTACAAATCGACGCAATGGAAAATTTTGTTGGTCATTAATATAATCTTCATTAAAATATACCTCGATTAGTTGACTTTTATACAACGGTTAAATGTAATCTCTCGACTTTATGAAGTATCCAGAAATTTATGTCTATGGAACTGACCTGGCGGGCCTGGGATACTGTAGTTCCATAGCTGTAACCCCGATACCATTACCATCGTCTTTGTAGACCACATCGATAACCACTCTTTCCTTGTCGCTAAACACCAGGACGAAGTTCCGCACACCGAGTCCCCAGTCAGTTTCCATAACGTCCTTGGTTTCACCAGAAGGCAGGCGGTATCTCTTATGAGTTTTAACAAATCCTACAGTATAAACCCATCCATCCATGCCATTAGGTAACCGAATTTTTTTATCGGGAAGTCCATGGTGTGCTAAAGCAGGCTGCATCTTAATAATACCTAATGGGTATGTTTTCAGAATATTTTCGGGATCAGTTTTAGTATTAAAGTGAGGTGGCTTTGGTAGATAACCGGGATTAGCGGAAACTGTTAACGTTAACAAACTGGGAACGAGCGAGAATACCAGAGTAAACAAATGCTTTTTTATTGAAATCTTCATGTGATTCTCCTATTTAATAATAAACCGGAAAACTATTGTGTTAAAAACACAACAGAGTGTTTAATTTTAAATATCAGGAATTGAGGTGGGTGTAGAGGTGGTTCAACCGGGAATGAATGCAGCCTTTCATTAAAGTTTAGAAGTGTCGATGAAACATGCAACTCGGCGAGTGGCAGTGCATAACAAATAACACCTACCATATGAGAAAAGACATGACAAAAATCGCTGCAACTAGACTCATCTAAACAATTAGCCAGTACAGACCCCCCCCTGTGATGACACAAGACGGGGCTCCAATGTTTGCTTATCATACATGATTGCTGCTGACACCGTACTAACAGCCAGAATATTTAAAATAACAAACAATATAAGGATCGTCGATTTCACTGTTTCACTATTCATAGATTCCTTGAAACTTCAATCATCACTTACTAGAGTATTGATTTCGATTAAGTTTCAATACTTATTAACCATAAAATTTAATACGCCATAGAATGCGATGTTTTTATAGAATCGCCGCACTAGAAAGCGATTTAATATAAAGTTATGTTAGTGATGTTTAAACTTCTTATCATGTAATATCAATACTTGGTTCAGACTTATTTGCAGGTGTTACTTTCAATAGCTCTTGTTTATAATCATTAATAATATGACGTGCACCATTCAATATAATTAAAGAAATAAGAGTACCGATAATTAAATCAGGCCAGCGAGAGCCTGATACCCACACCAGAACAGCAGCTAAAATAACACCAGTATTTGCGATGACATCATTTTTTGAAAAAATCCAGCTTGCACGCATATGGACTTCACCATCTTTATGTTTGTCGATTAACCTTAAACAGTAAACATTGGCGATTAATGCAATGATGCCTACCATCATCATAAGTATAGATGCCGGCTCGCTTCCAATAATGACGCGGCGAATAATATCAACCAGGATTATCAAGCCTAATAAACCTTGAAAATATCCACTAATGAGTGCCGCATTGGCTTTATGGTGAAGACTATTACTTATTGCATATAAGCCAATTGCGTACACAATGGCATCAGCAAGCATATCGATTGAGTCTGCGACCAAACCGGTTGATTGTGCATACCAACCAAGACCTATTTCAAATAGAAACATAAACCCGTTAATGAACATTAGACGTATCAGTATGCCTTTCTGTTCCTTGTCTTTAATTTCAATCTCACAACCACAATCTGACATTAGCTTTGCTCTTCTATTTTTTTTGAAGTTGATTTTTTATTCCATAGAATAATGGCAATTATGATTAACTCAGACTGTACTAACAGCCCCTGTAAATTTGGATAGATATCCAGTAAATCAATTCGGATAAAATTGACGGAGGTTGTCATAATGAAACACTCCCTGTGCTGTGTTCAGGCAAATCATTTATCTGCTGAGATATATACTGGCTGCAAAGTCAACCATCTCTGCATATTCAGCTTCATTAACAACCAGGCCATTGTTTATGGCATCGCTGTAATCCGCGCCAATGTAATTAATTAGCTGTAGTAACTGTGACGTATCCGCAAGTATTGGTTTATTTATCAGAAACATCACCAATAAAATAAACAATAAGTATTTCATGTATTAAATCTCTTAGTCTTTGTATTCCATTTAGCGCAGTTTTCGCATTGCCATAATCACCTGTTCTGTTTTGCAGCGCGCACCTTATCGCAAACCAAGCCGCACTTTAAAGTTTGCCAGGTCAGTCTCGTAGAGTTTATCTGGATCTGGCAAGCTTTTAATAATTGCATAAAGATGATCAAGATGTGATTCGCCAGTTATCAATCGATGGTATAACCACCGTCCTTCCTTCAGAGCTGACAGCAATCCAGCTTGTCTCAATACCTTGAGATGACGTGACAATTTTGTCTGTGGCTCATTCAGGCTATCGGTAATTTCGCACAGACACACTTCTTCTCCAGACATCACCATTAGGCGAATAATCCGTATACGGGTCTCATCGGCCATAGCCTTGAAAAAGGTTTCTGGTTTTATTGTTAAACTATACGCAATAAATCTTTACCGGCAAGTCAAATGACTATTATGACTAATCCGCATAGCTAACAACTGCTATTACAGTGTTTTAGGTGTTTGTTCCATTTAATATGAGATCTTTATGATCATACTTCTTACCATATCTATTCCGTAGTAGTATAACCCCTACTGGGCTTGCCGCAGCGATGGTAACAGCCCCCTGTTATTTGCTGATCTGTTTACGCCTTTTCCCTCTCCTGTTTGTCATCCATCTGCAAATCGCCGGAACCAACAGCAGCGTTAACAAAGTGAGGGCAATACGGCAGTCGTACATTACCTTGGTCAGTCCAGGGCGCTCTAGAACCACTTGGCTGTAACGTATCTACAGCACAATCGTCTCGCAACAATGACTGCGTTTCAGCCACAATACCGCTATCAGTATCAGTGTGATGAGTGGCAGCACACCAAAATTAACCATGCGCCAGCCGAACGCATGTTGCAGCACACCGGCTGTGAGTGTAGCGCCCACGACAGTGGTATAGATGAGGAAATCGTTCAGCGCCTGAACCTTGGCCTTTTCCTGCTCGTCGTAGGTCTCGGTCAGTAGTGTGGTGCCGCCGATATAGAGAAAGTTCCAGCCAATGCCGAGCATGAACAGCGCCAGCCAGAAGTGTGTTTCACTGGTGCCGGTGAGATTAATGGCGATGGTCATGGCATAGAGCAGTGCACCGGCGAGCAAGACGTTGACCACTCCCAGATGGCGGATCAGGTGGCCGGTGAAAAACGACGGCGCGAACATGCCGACTACATGCCACTCAATGACAAAAGCAGTGCTTGAAAAATTGTGC
>JBFFND010000202.1:0-5066 GCA_041563375.1 Gammaproteobacteria bacterium
ACATCTCCTCCAGAATCAATAATACCGCATTGCACTTTTCGATTACTGCAGTAAATGAAAAACGTGCGGTTGCAGCACTGAACAGTTTTATCCGGGCGAAGTCACGTACCGAAGATCCTGCTCGTGCGGCTAGCATGCAGAACCGCCTGTCGCCATTACAGGATAAAATTCAGCGCTATCGTGAACAGCAGTGCAACTACTGTAAAGACCTGGAAGTGCTGTTCGATGATGTGACCCAGCGCATCCGTGCTGCACGTATTATTGTCACCAATTCCCGTACCGAGGCGTCCCGTGCCGGTGAATACCAGGCAAATCTTTTTTCTATTGCCGACGATCTGGAATATTGCAGTCAGCGTATTGCCGATGAAATTAAAATCTGTAAGCAGCATCTCGAAGAACTTACAAAAATGATAGGTAGAACATGAAATCGACGATTATTTATGAGGGGAAACATCAGTGGATTGCATTCGGACGTGATCCGGACAAACCGGAAAAAATAATCGATACTAACCAGTATATGGTGATAGATGGTAACCGCACCCTGTTAATGGATCCGGGCGGTATTGAAATTTTTTCCTCCATGCTGGCCTCGGTGTTGCGGCATACTGAAATTGACAATATCACCGACATCTTTGCCTCGCATCAGGATCCGGATATTATTTCCTCGCTGGGTTTATGGGATGAAGCGCTGCCCAGTGCAACACTGCATGCGCCCTGGATCTGGGAAGGCTTTATTCGCCACTTCGGTCTGAGCAATATCACCTATAACGGCCTGCCCGACGAAGGCATTACCCTGAGCCTGAACAATGCGCGGCTGACCTTTGTGCCGGCCCATTACCTGCATTCCTCGGGTAACTTCCATGTCTATGACCCGCAGTCGAAAATACTCATGAGCGGCGATGTGGGTGCTGCTCTGGAGCCGCCCGGAGCATCGATGTTTGTCGAGGACTTCGATTCGCATATCGGCAAAATGAAACTGTTTCATCAACGCTGGATGCCGTCCAACCGGGCCAAACAGGACTGGATTGACCGGGTGCGTAAACTGGATATTGAATACATGGCGCCACAGCACGGACGCATTTTCAAGGGGCCGATGGTGCAGCAGTTCCTTGACTGGTTCGAACAGCTGGATGTGGGCACCGCCATCGCTCGCTGAATCATCCAGCTATTTCCTGTTGTGACTTGTGTGTTGTGCCTGTCGTGGCAGAATACACCCCTATGACTGATCCCCTGCAAGACCTTATTGATATTGGTGTTAACCTCACCGGCAAGGCGTTCCAGCCAGATCGCACCGCGGTGATTGATCGCGCGCTGGCCGCCGGTGTGAAACAGATGCTGGTCACCGGTACCAACCTGCAACACAGTGAAATGGCGATTGAATTGTGCCATTACAATCACGGCATCCTCTATGCCACGGTCGGTGTGCACCCGCACCATGCATCGGAATGGAACGAGCAGGTGGCGCATCAGATTTATAACCTGCTGGATCACAGTGCGGTGCGTGCGATTGGTGAATGTGGGCTGGATTACAACCGAAATTTCTCCACGCCCATTGAGCAACGTCGTTGTTTTGAAGCACAGCTTGAGCTGGCGGCGGATAAACAGTTGCCGGTGTTTCTGCACCAGCGTGATGCACACGACGACTTTGTTGCTATCCTGGATCGCTGGCGCGACAAACTAAGCGGTGGCGTAGCGCACTGTTTTACCGGCAACGCGGATCAGGCGCAGGCCTATCTTGATCTGGGCTTACAGATTGGTATTACCGGCTGGTTATGTGATGAGCGTCGTGGCCATGAATTGCAACAGGCGGTTAAGCAGATTCCCCTGCAACAGATGATGCTGGAGAGCGATGCACCCTATTTACTGCCCCGTGATCTGCCAGAATCCATGACCGCCCAACTACAGCCGAGGCGCAATGAACCGATGGTGCTGCCCCATGTATGCGCAACGCTGGCCCGTTACAAGCAGGTGGAGCCGGCCGAAGTGGCGCGGCAGAGTACCACCCTGGCACGGAAACTCTTCACAATCGAGGCCTGATGCTGCTAAAGTAAGCTACAGGTCTGCTGCTGATTCCGGCCGATATTCAGACTGATACAAGCGGCCGAAATGATCAGGCTATATGCAGTGCGGTAACAATCCATAGAAGGAGAGATACGGTGCGTGCGAATAATCTTGTCAGAATACCCGTTAATAACAGTCGTCCGATGCAGAAAATGGCGCAGCTGCTGGAACGTGCGGATATCCGCCTCAATGGCAATCGGCCCTGGGATATGCACATTCACTCCGAGGCCGTGCCACGCAAGGTGTTTGCGCTGGGCAATCTGGGGCTGGGCGAATCCTATATGGAAGGCGAGTGGGATGTTGATCAGCTGGATGAGTTGATGTACCGCATCCTGCGCGCCCGGCTAGACCGGCATGCCGGAGGCCTGATCATGTTCCTGCACGACCTTCGTGCCAGGTTACTGAACCTGCAGACCGTGCGCCGTGCCTGGCATGTGGGTGAAGCCCATTATGATCTGGGCAACGAGTTTTATCAGGCAATGCTTGATCCCCGTATGACCTACACCTGTGGCTACTGGAAACATGCGAATACTCTGGCTGAGGCGCAGCAGGCCAAACTGGACATGATCTGCCAGAAACTCGACCTGCAGCCGGGCATGAAACTGCTGGACATCGGCTGTGGCTGGGGCAGCTTTATGAGCTACGCGGCAGAACATTACGGTGTGGAATGTGAAGGCGTCACCATCTCCAGGGAGCAGGCGGCCTGGGCCGAGCAACGTTATCGACACCTGCCGTTGCGCTTTAAACTGCAGGACTATCGTGAGTGCCAGGGGCAGTTTGATCGCATTGTTAGCATCGGCATGTTTGAACATGTGGGGCGTAAAAATTACCCTGCCTTTATGCAGGTTGCCGAACGCTGCCTGAAGGATGATGGCCTGATGCTGCTGCATACGATCGGTAAAAATGAAGCGCATACGCCACCGGACCCGTGGATCGACAAATATATATTCCCCAATGGTGACCTGCCGGCAATGAGCCAGATCAGCGATGCGGCCGAGGGACGGCTGGTGCTGGAAGACCTGCATAATTTCGGTGCGGACTACGACACAACGCTGATGGCCTGGTATAAAAATTTCGTTGCCGCCTGGCCCCGATTCCGTTCGCAACTCGACCAGAAGTTTTTTCGTATGTGGGAATACTATCTATTGACCTGTGCCGGTGCGTTCCGCGCACGGGACATTCAGTTGTGGCAGCTTGTGTTCTCCAGACGCGGCATACGCGGCGGTTATCAAAGACCTTTGTAAAAGTCATTTCTGGCGGCTGAAGACAGCGGTCATTTCTGCTATATATACAAGGTCGGATAGCTGCATAGGCTTATGCAGTGATTTTTCCTGCCTGCGTCAGCACAGTTAACATTTATCCGGCGGGTATAAGCCACATAATAACCATAGCGGGCCTGCTTTTTGAATAAACACCGTCGTCTGTATTTTTCTATCTTTATTTTTCTCTGCTTTATTGCCTCCGTATTGCTTGCACAGAACAGCACGCTGCGCTGGCTTGATGCGCAGATGTTTCGCATGGCCAGCCATCTGTTACCAAAGGCGGAACCCAGCAATACTTACCGCAGTATTCTGCTGGATGCCGCCCGTCTGCAAAGCCCCGAAGGCATACAGGAATTCCGTTTTCTATTGCGCAAATTACGTAAGTCGAATGCGGCAGAAATTGTCTGGCTGAGTGATAATTTTCCACAGATGGATTATCTGCCCGCTGATACATCAGAGGACAGGGCGCCAGAAAAACCATCCACGGGTGCAATTACTGCACAAAGTACAGTGGGAACGGATGAAGAAGAAGCGACAGTGCAATGGCAGCCCACCGAGGGTGAACGTAATAAACTGGCGTGGATGCTGGAACACCAGCAGGTGTTCCTGACACAATACAGCAATTCGCCCGATACCCATTCCGCCAGCCAGGCAAATGATATTGTGTATCATGAACAGCTGCGGTTTAAACATGGATGGCGACAGTATATTCCGTCGATTTTTCTTCCCCGGGCGAAAACCTTTCGTCTCAGCAATGCACAATGGCCTTATCGCATCTATCCCTTCGATGCTGATGAAATGGGTGCCCACAGTTTTATCTGGTACAGCGAAAATCATCGCTTCAGTCTGCCGGATTTAAGCCTGGCCGTATTCAGCCAGATGCAGCACAGTGCTGCGATCAACTGGGACGAAAGAGGCCTCATGCAAATAAACGGGCAGGAGCTTTCGCTGGGCCTGAGCGGCCAGGCATTCAGCTATTTTTCATTGCTGACTGCAAGGCACACTGAATTAAAACCTTTAACTCTGCAACAGGCAGAAGATAAAGCCGCAAATTATTACAGCCAGCGAGTGGTATTGATTGCACAGGATGAACAGCAGCTGCAAATACTCGCAGATAAACTAAGCAGTCTGGAGCAGGGAGCTATTTACGCGACACCGGTTAATCACTGGTGGCTGTCACCGTTATTATTGCTGGTGGTCGTGATTTATCTGCTATGGATACTGCCCCTGCTGTCGAGACACAGTGGCTTGTTCCTGGGAGCATTTATTCTACTGGGGGTTATCGTGGCGCAGCCGCTGCTGCTGATATTGCACAGTGTCTGGTGGCCGACCATTAATCTGCTGATGTTACTGGTTGCCGGGCAGCTGGCGGTGTATGTGTATGTATCCGGTCAGCAGTTACTTAATCATTTGCTCGATAAACAATATGCGGCCTGGTGGCAACTGGGGCATTACCAGTATCTGAAGGGTGATTACGAGACTGCTATCGGCAATTTATTAAGGTGTCGTGTCGATGATGAGGTGCTGGATGATCTGTATGAAATTGCACTGAATTTTGAGCGCAAACGGCAGTATGATCGTGCATTGCAAATCTACTCAGAGATGTATGCGCGCAATAAAAACTACAAGGATGTAGAACGTCGACTTAAATCTCTCAGTGGCTTGAGCGACAGCAAGAGTGATATTTCCACACCATTACAGGCACAGAAAACACTGGTATTGCCGGAAATGGAGCTGCCCGAG
>JBFFND010000203.1:0-5049 GCA_041563375.1 Gammaproteobacteria bacterium
AGCAGGCCGGCATCGTCCAGATCCGCCGGGGTATCACCCAGCTGTTTGTACACCTGCGCCAGCGCCGAGCCGCCCATGCGGTTCTGACCCTTGCCCAGATCAATCAACAGCAGCAGGCTGCCCGCCTGTTGCTGTAACTGCGGGGTCAGCGTGCTGCGCACATCGCTCACCGGCGCAAAGGCGGTAACAACCAGTGACAGTGGTGCAGTCACCGCATGCTCTTCACCATCCTGCTGCCACACGGTTTTCATCGACATCGAATCCTTGCCCACCGGAATCGCAATGCCCAGCTGCGGACACAGCTCCATACCCACCGCCTTAACCGTATCGAACAGAATCGCATCCTCGCCGGGATGCCCCGCCGGGGCCATCCAGTTGGCGGAGAGTTTGATATCACCCAGTTTATTAATTGCGCTGGCGACGATATTGGTAATTGCCTCGGCCACCGCCATGCGTCCGGAGGCCGGGCCATCCAGCAGCGCAATCGGTGTGCGTTCGCCCATCGCCATGGCTTCGCCGCTGTGCACATTGAACGAGGCGGTGCTTACCGCCACATCCGCCACCGGTACCTGCCAGGGGCCGACCATCTGGTCACGGGTAATCTGGCCGGTAACGCTGCGGTCACCGATGGTAATCAGGAACGACTTGCTGGCCACCGCTGGCAGGCGCAATACCCGCTGCACCGCATCGGCAAGCTCGATCGAGGTGGTATCAAACACCTTGTGCTGCACAGTCTCATGGCGCACATCGCGGGTCATTTTGGGTGGCTTGCCCAGCAGTACATCCAGCGGCATATCCACCGGGTAGTCGCCGAAATGACGGTCATGCACCTTGAGTTCCCTGGCCTCGGTGGTGTAACCCAGCACCGCATAGGGGCAACGCTCACGTTCGCACAGTGCCTTGAAGGCCTCCAGCTGGTCCGCAGCAATCGCCAGCGCATAACGCTCCTGTGACTCATTACTCCAGATTTCCATCGGCGTCATGCCCGGCTCGTCGATATGCACTTCGCGCAGTTCGAATTCCGCGCCGCAGCCGCCGTCGTTGACCAGCTCCGGCAACGCATTGGAAATACCCCCGGCGCCCACATCGTGAATCCAGATAATCGGGTTATTGTCCTCGCCCTGCTTGCGCATCGCCCAGCAGCGGTCGATCACTTCCTGGCAGCGCCGTTCCATTTCCGGGTTACCCCGCTGCACCGAGGCAAAGTCCAGGTTTTCCGCGCTCTCGCCTGAGGCCATGGAAGACGCCGCACCGCCGCCCAGGCCGATCAGCATCGCCGGGCCACCCAGCAGCACAATCGGCGTGCCCGCCGGCATATCAATCTTTTCGATGTGCTCCATGCGCATATTGCCGTAGCCACCGGCCAGCATAATCGGCTTGTGGTAACCACGTACCTCGTCGCCATCTACCCCCGGACTGACTTCCTCGAAGGTACGGAAATAGCCGTTGATATTGGGTCGACCGAATTCGTTATTAAACGCCGCCGCACCCAGCGGGCCGTCGAGCATGATTTCCAGCGCCGAGACGATTCGCTCTGGCTTGCCGTAATCACTTTCCCAGGGTTGTTCAAAACCGGGAATACGCAGATTGGACACGGAAAAGCCACACAGACCCGCTTTCGGCCTGGATCCTCGCCCTGTAGCACCCTCATCACGGATTTCACCGCCGGAGCCGGTGGCCGCACCGGGAAAGGGTGAAATCGCCGTGGGGTGATTATGGGTTTCCACCTTCATCAGAATCGGCATCGCCTCCTGGTGCAGGGTGTATTCCGCCGTGTCCACATCGGCAAAGAAACGCCCGGCGGTGTGTCCCTCGATCACCGCCGAGTTGTCATGGTAGGCACTGAGAATGTTCTGTGGCGATTTGTTATAGGTGTTGCGGATCATGCCAAACAGCGAGATATCCTGTGGCTGGCCGTCGATCACCCAGTCTGCATTGAAGATTTTATGCCGGCAGTGCTCCGAGTTGGCCTGGGCAAACATCATCAGCTCCGCATCCCCCGGGTTTCGCTTGATTGAGGTGAAATGCGCCATTAAATAGTCGATTTCATCATCGGACAGTGCCAGCCCCAGCTCGCTATTGGCCGCCACCAGCGCCTCGCGCCCACCCTGCAAGATATCCACATGACGACCCGCTGCGGGTTCAGCGTGCTCGAACAGACCCGCTGCCTGCTCGAAATCACTGAGCACACTCTCGATCATACGATCATGAATCTGTGCCCTGACCTGCGCCACATCAGCCTCGCTCAAGGGCGCAGAGGACTGGATATAATAGGCAACACCCCGCTCCAGGCGGTGAATCGCACCCAGGCCACAGTTATGGGCAATATCGGTGGCCTTGGAGGCCCAGGGGGAAATGGTGCCAAAACGGGGAATCACCAGGAACAGCTGGCCCTGGGGCTCTTCCATCGAATAGGCCGGGCCGTAGGTCAACAGCTGGCGCAGCGTATCGGCCTGATCTTTAGATAGCTCGCCTTCTACGTCCGCAAAATGAACGAATTCTGCATAAATATGTCCAATTGCAGGAATTGAAGATTGAAGCTGATTGAGCAGTTTTTCAGTACGAAAGCTGGAAAGCGCGGGTGATCCACGGAAGTAATGCATTGATGGCCTCAGGTAATGAAGGAATAAGCTGATAAGGGGCGAATTTTAAAGCAATGCGTGAACGACCGCTACCAATGCAGTCAATTGAGCTGTAAAATGGACACAGGCTTAACCAGCTGAATAGCGGGCCATGGCAGACAAGTGCCATCAGGCAATTATTTATCATGGCCCCCTTTAAATCGTTAATACCACCCCCATTTATGGGGTATCAGTAAAGCTACAGAGTTGAACATAGTAGCAACCACCTTAGTCGTTAAGGTGTAAAGTTTAAAAACTCAGTTTCGGGGACGACAAGGCTTCGACGTGGGTAACAAAACTTTATGGTGCATGCCGAGGCGCAGACTACCTCGTTAATACAGCTGCAAACTTATAGTTGCAAACGACGACAACTACGCGATCGCTGCTTAATAACCAGTAGATTGCCTTCCGGCCACTTCTTGCCTGTAGGGGGTGGATTTCGGGAGTCATATTATACGGGATCGTGCCCTGGTCGGTCTGAGGTCAGAGCATTAAAACCTAAACAGACTCGTTGTTTAAAATCCTGAATTGCCGGAGTTTAAACGATTAAACTAAAAGGCGAAATCTAAGCATGTAGAGCCTGAAGCGGAGTACTTGCGGACGGGGGTTCGATTCCCCCCGTCTCCACCAAATAACAAAGCCACCCTAGCGGTGGCTTTTTTATTTGGCGGATTCGGATGGATGAGAAGCCCAAACGGTTCGACAAATTTGTCTGGAACAAATTTGAACAGGGTCATCGCTTTTTATGACCCTGGCCCCGAAGGGGTACAGCACAAGGATGTGCTGCATATTCCCTTCCCACTACAATTCACCGACTACATTAAGCGAAACCCATCGCCTGGATAGCTTTTTTATTTGGCGGATTCGGATGGATGACAAATTTGACGGGATCAAATTTGAACATGTGCCTGCTTTTGGGCACATGGCCCGAAGGGTGGAAGGCAGGATGCCTGGAATAGAACCCGTCAAAAGTACTGAGTGCTTCGCACACATATATAGCGTGTCATCTTCACACGCAAGAACGGTTCGAAAAAATTGCCGGGAGCAATTTTTAACAGGGTCATGTTTTTTATGACCCTGGCCCCGAAGGGGTGCAGCACAAGGATGTGCTGCATATTCCCTTCCCACTACAATTCACCGACTACATTAAGCGAAACCCATCGCCTGGATAGCTTTTTTATTTGGCGTCGACAGCCGGATGACAAATTTGAAACACCAGAACATTGCTCATCCCCCCTTATTTTAAACTCACTACTCATTTTCCCAGCAAAACATTAGATCTGACCAGCAGCACCAGACCCACCACGCCGGCAACAATCAGCCCCATATCCTGTGGCACATTAAGAAGAAACGCCGCTTGCGCGCCCACCATGCACCATAAAACAGGAACAAAGAAAAGACTACGTGGATAAGGCGGGACTAAAAAAGCAAGCATACCAATGCTAAAGATAGTTGTCGGGCATGGCAGGCCAAACGTAGGCATAGCCATGTAACTGTGCCCGCCATACCACGACCATGCCGGATAGACGACTAATGAAAATATGACAAGAGCAGCTCCAGTAAATCCACGCGCTCCGGCAATCCACCTGAACTGAAGTCGGCGCTTAACAACACCGTGCCACAGAAATATTACGCCACCAATTAATGAGACAGCCGAGAACAGATAGGCAAGTAGGTTGATTTGGGTAAAAAATACAAGATGGTAAATCAGCCCAAGCCAGATCCAGAGGAAACCAAGTATTGCGGATATTACCACCCCGCCCCAGTGTGCTGGCCTGAGAACAGTAAGTATTGCTAATAATGCCAGGCAGATGAGCAGGATCTGGGCAGGCCAGATGGCTTCATTGTATTGATGAAATACACTAAAGAATTGCTCAACGGTAAATGGAAGCTGCATACATCTTCCTTATGTCTAGCGACAGAATTAAGTTACGCGGGCATGATTTCCACAGCGTGTGGGCAGAGGCAATGCAACAACCACAACTATTCGTATAAAGACAAAGTTCGCACTGAATCCAACCTGCAACTGGTCATGAAGCAACCCCAAAGGTCTAATGCCCGCTCATTCCCTGAACCCGGCAGTAACCCAGATGGATATTCGAGAGTTTCTACCTCAAAAGCTGAATCGTATTTTGATCATCACTTAACCCCTCCGCAACACCTTTATTGCAGACCCTGGTTGAGAAATCCGATAGTCACCTGATCAAGCGATAAGCTCGGGAGCAATTGCGCAGTGGTTGAGTTGTTTCAGTAACGTTTTAGTTAGACTTGCGGCGACGTGCAATATTAGCCAGGGCTAACAGGCCGCTACCAAATAATAGTGGTGCCGCCGGCAAAGGAACGGGTTGTATTTCCACAGAACTGCGCCACTCGCCATCTAAAGCACCCAGGTCAGTGAAACCAAGCATTGATGAATGGAAGCCGGAAG
>JBFFND010000204.1:0-5009 GCA_041563375.1 Gammaproteobacteria bacterium
TTCAGAATTACGTGGCCAGGTTATCCTGCTGGGCTTCTGGAGTAGCCAGTGTGGAAAATGCATACAACAACTGGGCATCCTTAACAAATACTCGACCGCATATAAATTGCAAAACTTTACCAGCCTGGCAATCAATATCGACAACATGTCCAGTGCATTTCATATTGCAAATAAAAATAACTTACAGTTCCCGGTGTTATTTGATGATCGAGATATCAGTCGACTTTATAAGATTAACGAAACACCTGAGTACTACTTAATTGATAGAGATGGAAAAATAAGGCATATATTAAACGCCGAACAACTCGCCCAACATACTCAAACTCAATCACTGATAAGAGACTTACTGAATGAATAAATTATCAGCCAGTTTTTCTATTAGTTTATTTTGTATACTTGCCAGCGGTTGCAGCATTGAACCCTGGATAAAACCCTATGAAAAAGCACACCTTGCTGATGAAGTCATGAAACTCAACGCCAATCCGGTGTCGAGCTCATATATGGAGCACGTTTATGATGCACGTGAAGGGGCACGTGGCGCTGGCATTGCAACCGGGGGTGGTTGTGGTTGCAATTAAAGCTTTAATCCTGTTTATTGCTTTCAGTGGAATGCTGCAATTCGCACAGGCTGCAGTGCTGCCTGAAGATCGTGCGGATGTTCTGTATCATAGCTATGATGGTGGAGGCATCACTATCGATGGACCTTCTGTACTGATACGTAAAGGCTTTGATGACAAGGTTTCGTTCAGTGCAAACTATTATGTCGATAATATATCCAGCGCATCCATTGATGCAGTTACACAAGCCAGCCCTTACACTGAAAACCGGACTCAAACCTCCATTGCCGCCGATTATCTGAGTAACAACTCTACGCTAAGTTACAGCTATACTCAAAGTACGGAAAATGATTTTGATGCACTGACCCAGTCATTTTCAATTTCACAGGAAATGTTCAGCGGCCTGACCACGGTGAGCCTTGCATATACCAGGGGCGATAATACTGTAACCAAAACCGGAGATGCTTCATTCGAAGAGTTTTCCAGTTTCAAAAATTTCAGGCTCTCGCTGGGCCAGGTGCTCACAAAGAAACTGATACTCTCACTGGCTTACGACAATATCAGCGACGAAGGTTTCCTCAATAACCCCTACCGCAGGGTACGTCTGATCGACCCGACTGACTCCCTGAACTACATTTTCCAGGATGAAGTTTATCCCGGCACCCGCACCAGCAATTCCGCCAGTTTCAATCTGCGGTATTACTTACCTTATCGAGCAGCGATTCATGGCGGTTATCGTTACTTTACGGATTCATGGGGCATCAAGGCAGATACCTTTGACATTGGCTATGTCCACCCCCTCGATGAACGCTGGAGCATTGAGGCCAGTCTGCGCTTATACTCTCAGAACCAGGCGGATTTTTACAGTGACCTGTTTGAATCCCCATCCGTCAGTACACAAACCTATTATGCACGTGACAAAGAATTAAGCACCTACTCAGATACGACAATTGGTCTCGGGGTCACCTATTCATTTGACAACTCATCTATCGAGCTGTTTGAGCGCTCCACTGCCAATCTGTTTATTGACTATATCCAGTTCGATTATGATAACTTCAGGGATATTCGTGTTACCGGTGTACAGCCCGGCAGCGAACCGCTCTACAGTTTTTCTGCGATTGTATTGCGAATCTATGTATCCGTCTGGTTCTAGGGTACGCCTGAACAATGTTGATGCATCTCTGCTGGTTTTCTAATCGCCATAAAAAAACCCACCTCATAATGAAGTGGGTTTTTTGTTGCTCTCGTGCCGCTGCAGCTTAACAGTAGCCGGCACTAATAACTGTTTGTGGCGCTACCTGTCTGGAACAGTGTATCAGGCAGGCGAGAATGAAGAACCACAACCACAGGTGGTCTGTGCATTCGGGTTGCGAATAATGAACTGGGCGCCCTGCAGATCTTCCTTATAATCGATCTCGGCACCGACCAGGTACTGGAAGCTCATAGGGTCGATTAACAGGGTAACACCACCGATTTCAACGGATGTGTCACCATCTTTAATCTCTTCGTCAAAGGTAAAGCCATACTGGAAACCTGAGCAGCCACCACCGGATATAAACACGCGCAGCTTCAGGTTGGGGTTATTCTCTTCCTCAATCAGAGACTTCACCTTAGCTGCTGCGGCATCGGTAAAATCTAACGGATCTGGCATCGCGTTATCAGCTGTTTCAGCAGTCATTCAATCTCTCCAAATTTATGCGTTCGGTAAACGATATAGTGCAAAGTTAGCATTACCTGACTAATTTAGTCAAGTTTTATAGGCTGTCCGGCTAACTCGCTGTTGGGCTTGGTTCCACGTCGGGCTCATCATGAGAGCTCTCATGTGACTGATATTCAAGGAGTTTTTTCTCATCCTTGCAGTGCACCAGGTTTCCGTTCACTTCCGCGCCCATGGCCATCTCAAGCAGATTATAATACACATTACCATTGACCTGGCCCTGACTCGACAGTTCAACCCGCTCACTGGCATAAACATCACCGGTCACCTGGCCGTTGATCACCACCAGCGGCACACGCACCTCACCTTCAATCTGCCCGCGGTCACTGAGCACCAGCATCGACTGCGAATGCTCTTCGGCGATCACATTACCGACAATCCGGCCATCGACATGCAGGCCGCCGGAAAAGATAAGATCACCCTGAATTTCCATCGCGGTACCGATCAGTGTCTCAATTTTTGTTGATTTCGATTTATTCTTGCCCCACATTGGACTCGCTTCCTCCAGCAATTAGCTCTTCCCAGGGGTAATCTTCTTCAACCCTGGGGACTCTTGACGTGTTTGGTAGTGCCTTAATGTTAACCGATAGTGGCTCAATTCCCTCGGGGAATCTGATACTACCTTCAAAGTTCTGAAAATACTTGAAACCGAAGCGCTGGCGTTTGCTCGCTTCGTCCACCGACACCGCCGGCAGGTCATAGCTGACTTCTGTACCATCGGCGCGGCGCCCGGTGAAGCCGATTTCCACATAACCTCGCTGCAGAACATCATGCTTACCCACCTGAATCAGCACGACCTTGTAGCTAAACGCACCATCACCGGCTGCTGACAGCGTCACTTTATTGATCTTTATTTCCCGCTCCGACTTGCGTGGCGCGACAATGTTTTTATAGAAGGTCAGCTCTTCTTTTAACTTGATAGACTCATCCTTACATTCTGCCAGCGAGTTACTGATCTTACTACTGGCATCCTTCTGAATATCGCTACCCCGCGACAGACGGGCATTATCCCTTAGTGCACGTTCTTTTTCAGCGGTCTGTTCATCCAGCGCCTGGCGCAGAATCTCAATTTCCTCATCATAATCAGACTGGTCAAATCCTGCCGTGTGCTGACCATACAGATAAGCGGCCCACACAACAAGCGCAACCGCTGCAAACATAGACAGCGCACTTATCAACCATAACTCTGGTTTGTGTACCGAGATTAAATACTTACTTTCGCGCGGTGCGTACTTCATGATGCTCACTACCCCAGGCCCCTGTCAAACACTAGGGCAGCAGAGCAACCTGACTAATGGCGGTGGTTTCATCCAGGCCAAACATCAGGTTCATATTCTGCACCGCCTGACCCGCAGCACCCTTAACCAGATTATCAATCACCGATGACACCACCAGGGTGTCACCGCCCTGTGGCCTGAACACCGAAATACGGCACATATTTGAACCCCTGACACTGCGGGTTTCCGGCAGTGTACCCGGTGGTAACACATCCACAAACGGCTCGTCTTTATAACGCGCTTGATAGAGTGCGTACACATCATCAATATTACCGCGCAACACAGCATACAGGCTGGCTTCAATACCGCGAATCATCGGCATCAGGTGCGGCACAAAGGTCAGACCAACCGCATGTCCCGCCGCTTCCGACAATACCTGCTTTATTTCCGGCAAATGACGATGGCCATCCACCGCATAAGGTTTAACACTTTCCGATGCCTCACATAACAGCGTAGGCACACTGGCGCCACGGCCCGCACCACTGGCACCGGATTTACCATCCGCGATCAGGTGCTGGTCATCCAGCAAATTATTTTCAATCAGCGGCAAATATCCCAGGCACACCGCTGTAGGGTAACAACCGGGATTCGCCACCAGGCGCGCCGATTTGATCGCCTGGCGGTTCATTTCCGGCAGGCCGTAAACCGCTTCCGCCAGCACATCCACACAGCTGTGCTCCATGCCATACCACTGCTGCCAGACTGCCGGGTCCTTGAGACGAAAATCGGCCGCCAGATCAATTACCTTAACCCCCGCGTCCAGCAACTGCGGTGTCATTTTCATCGCGGTGCCATTGGGCGTGGCAAAAAACACCACGTCACATTCGGCGAGCCACTCCGGCTCCGGTTCGGAAAACTTGATATCGACATGGCCGCGTAAATTCGGGTACAGGGAAGAAACTTCCTGACCCGCTTCTGAACGGGATGTAATTACCGACAACTCAACGTCTGGGTGTGCAACAAGTAAACGTAACAGTTCAACACCGGTGTACCCGGTGCCGCCGACAATACCGGCCTTAATCATGTAACAACCTCGTTTAAAAAATACAGCAGACAGCTGGCCCTGAACAAGACGACCCTGAGCCAGACAACAGGCAATGAGTATAGACTGAATTATCCATTGAGCATACCCGATTCAATGCGGGTAATGCTTTAAACACCATGTGTGTCACGTTATCATGCATGCCCCGACAAAAAAACGAGAAAGCCATGCTGTGGGTTAAAGCGTTTCATATTATTTTTATGGTGACCTGGTTCGCTGCACTGTTTTATCTGCCACGCCTGTTTGTTTATCACGCGGATAGCAACGACGAAATCAGTAATGCCCGTTTCAAGATCATGGAACGCAAACTGTTCTACGGCATTATGACACCGGGGGGCATTATCACCGTACTGCTGGGCATCTGGATGCTGGTCGATTACGCCTGGAGCGCGTTTGCTCACACCCTGTGGCTGCAA
>JBFFND010000205.1:0-4984 GCA_041563375.1 Gammaproteobacteria bacterium
ACCGTCAGCGCCAGTTTAATATCCTGAGTATTCCCTGTTCTACCGGCGAAGAACCCTTTTCCATTGCCATGCACCTGATTGACAACGGGCTGCCTGAACACTGTTTTAATATCGATGCAGTGGACATCAGCAACCGCGCGCTGGACTATGCCGCACAGGGAACTTATGGAAAAAATTCGTTCCGGGGAAATGGCTATCAACCATACCAGCATAAATACTTTCATCAACAGGGCGATTTATTCAAACTGGATGAACTGATACATAAGAAAGTCAATTTCAGTCGACTGAATATTCTGCATGGCGATGAATTCAGACGAGAAAAATATGATTTTATTCTATGCCGCAATCTACTGATCTATTTTGATGTTGCTACCAAGCACACCGCCTTTGTTAACCTGGCCAAACTGCTGAAAAAAACCGGCCTGTTATTTATTGGCCATTCGGAGTTTGGCGCCGTACCCAGAGATATTTTTAAAAACATGGGCAGTGACTATGCCTTTGCGCTGTGTCAATACTGTCACCCGGACGTTACTGCTCCCCCCGAACAAAAGCCATTAAGAAAAAAACCGACACTAAAAGCCGTACAGCGAGCTAATTTCGAACACCACATTCGTGCCCCGGAAAAAGAACCTGATGATATACAGGCTGATGAAACAGACAAGCTGCTGCAACAGGCCGAAAGCCTGGCCAACAGTGCTCAGTACACACAGGCAGAAGAGATTTGTCAGCAACTGATCAACAAGGACGCCAGTCAGGTAAGGGCTTTTTATCTGCTGGGCCTGATTGCCAGTGGAAAACAGGATATCGAGGTGGCAGAGTCGATGTTCAGAAAAACCATTTTTCTTGATCCCAGGCATTATGAGGCGTTGAGTCATTTATCACTGTTACTGGAAAAAAAAGGCGACCAGAAAAATGCCGAACTGTTCAGACAGCGGGCCAGCCGCACCCAGTCGACGAATAAATAACCCTGAGCAAGCCTATGACCACTCAACTACTTGATGACTGCTGGAATAAAATTGGTGTATGGGGTGATCAGACACCCCGTTGCGAACGCCTCAAGGAGCTTATCCATTGCCATAATTGCCCAACTTACAGCCAGGCAGGCAGCCGCCTGCTCAGTCGACCAGCAGAGGACAGTTACCTTGCCGAGTGGCAGCAAAATCTCAGCCAGCCCAGGCACCAGATGCAGAACAACCTTAAATCTGCACTGGTGTTTCGCATGGGCGATGAATGGTTTGCTATGGCCTCCTGCTTCGTCAGGGAAATCATTCATTGCGACAAACACCATTCGCTACCCCATCGAAAAAATCATGTATTACGCGGGCTGGTCAATGTACGTGGCGAACTGTTACTGAATGTTTCACTGGGTTACCTGTTCAAGGTCAGTAAAAGTGAAATCAATAGCAAGAACACCCGCGAACGCTATATTGTGATTGATGATGATGAAGAAAAATTTGCCTTTCCAGTGACCGAAGTCAGGGAAATCATTCACTACGATGAGAATGACCTACAGGCAACACCATCAACCTTTCGCAAGGACACCAGTGGCTTTATCCGCGGAATTATCCAGCATAATGAAGCCGATATAGCCATACTGGACAGTGATATTGTGTTCACCGCATTGCATAAGAATATATAAGGTGAGCAACCGCATGCAGACTGTCAACGAATCCATGCTTGATCTGTTCTCCATTGAAGTCGAGACACAGACGAAAAAAATCGCCAGTGCCTATGAAACATTACAGGCAGCCGATGACCCCACCCAGGCCTATGAACAGCTGATTAACGCGACACGAGCGATCAGGGGCGCTGCCAATCTGGTGCACATTGATATTGCACTCAGGCTGACCAGCAGACTGGAAAGCACCCTGTCGCAGTTACAGTCAATGGCACGGCCAGCAGATCAGCAATTGGAACTGGCCATCAGCAACAGCACAGCGCTAATCAAGCAGATTGCCGGCCAGGATGCGTCCACACTGAATCAACCGGAGCAGGCATTCCTGGTAGAGCTGGATGCATACGAGGCATCCCTGGATGCTCTACTACTGAACAGCGCCGATACAACAGCGCTGCCCGCACAGCCAACAGCCACAACAACTGCCGCTGACATACCAGCAGATGCTGCGCACAGCAGTGACAGCGAGCAGCAGGACAACCCTCTAATTGAATTCAGCCTGGCCGATAACATTGACGCGGATATGTATGCACTGTTTCTGGTGGAGCTGCATAACAGCCTTAACACCATTGCCAATAATCTACTGGAAAGTGAAGACAGCCCGCAAAACGACAGCCTGCTGGAAGCCATGATGCGCGCCGCACATTCGATCAAGGGTGCTGCGCGTATGATTGGCATCGACGCCGTGGTCAAACTCGCCCATGCCATGGAAGATGTTTTCGTGGCGGCACAGAAACACAGCATCAAGCTAGAGAAAAATACAGTCGACCAGCTGTTTTTCTGTGTCGATACACTCAAATCTATAGAGGACACCCCCGCCGAGCAACTGCGCCAGTGGACGCAAAACAATACGCAGATTGTTAACCAGTATTTACATACCCTGCGACAAATTCAGTCAGGCAAACAGATTGCCCCTCCGCAACAACCGGAAGTGGCTAAGGTTGATAAAGACAATACCATGCGGCCGACAACAAACCGGTCTATGGATTCCAGCGTGCGCATCAGTGCAGAACGTATTAACCGGCTGGTGAGTCTGGCAGGTGAGCTGACTGTGACCAGCCACTGGGTACGTGACCATGCTGACTCAATGCTTAATCTGAAACGCAAACACAATGATATTCTGGCACAGATCGAACGCCTGCGTAATCTGATTGACGATTCACCGCAATCTGAAGTTCAGCAACGCCTGATCAGTGACATCCAGCACCATGCAGAGCGCTACCGTGACACACTCACCAGCCAGCTTTTCAGTCTGGATAATTTTGACCGCCGCTCCAGCAGCCTCAGTTCACAGATCAATCATGAAATAATTACCAGCCGCATGCGTCCGTTCAGTGACAGCATTCAGGGTTATAAACGCGTGGTGCGCGATTTATCGTCTGCCCTGCAGAAAAAAGTGAATCTACAGATTCACGGTGAGCAGACCACCGTTGATCGTGACATTCTGGAAAAACTGGAAGCACCGCTGAATCACATGATCCGCAATGCCATCGACCATGGTATTGAATTACCTGAAGAACGGCGAGCACTTGGCAAGGATGAAACTGGCACTATCTCTATCAGCGCCAGTCATCAGGCCGGACGTTTACTGATTCAGGTAAAGGATGACGGCCGTGGCGTGGATACAGAAGTTATTCGCGAGAAAATTCTCAGCCGAAACCTGGTCAACGAACAGATGGCAGACAGCCTGTCCAAGTCAGAATTACTGGATTTTCTTTTCCTGCCTGCGTTTTCCACCCGCACCGAGGTCACTGAACTTTCAGGTCGCGGCGTGGGCCTGGACATTGTGCACAGCGCACTGCAGGAAACCCGTGGCAAATTGCATTGCGATTCCCAGCTCGGCCAGGGCATGGAAATCAATATGGAGCTGCCACTCACCCTGTCAGTAATACGTAGCCTGCTGGTTAGTATCAAGGGTGAGCTATACGCCTTTCCGCTGGCTAAAATACACAGCATTTTCAAGGTAAACAAACACGATATTTCCATCCTGGAAGATAAACAGTATGTCACCCTGGACAACAAACACATCGGCCTGATTCATTGCTCACAAATTCTGGGCGTTCAGAGCAAGCAGGCTGCGCAGGATGAAATTTCGGTGATTGTTATTGGCGACTGGAACAACAGCTATGGCCTGGTGGTGGATGAGTTGCTGGGAGAGCGCAGCCTGGCACTGCGCACCCTGAACAAGAAGCTCGGCAAGATCAAGGATATCAGCGCTGCTGCACTAACCGATGATGGCGAGCCTGTGCTGCTGTTTGATACGGACGATTTATTACACAGCATCCAGGATATCATCAGTGGTAAGTCACTGTATAAGGTAGACTCACAACTACAGACCGTTAGTGACAGTAAGCGCATACTGATTGTGGATGACTCACTCACCGTACGTGAGATCGAGAAAAAGCTGCTGGAGTCCCGTGGCTACCTGGTGGACACGGCAATTGATGGTGTAGATGGCTGGAATACCGTTAGAAGTGGCCACTATGATCTGGTTATATCTGATGTAGATATGCCCCGCATGAACGGCATAGAACTGATTAAACTGATTAAAAATGACGCCGCACTGCGCAGCCTGCCGGTGATGATGGTGTCCTATAAGGATCGAAGCGAAGATAGACAGAAGGGCCTGGAAGCCGGCGCGGATTATTATTTAACCAAAGGCAGCTTTCATGACGACACCCTTATTGAAGCGGTCATTGATCTGATTGGTGAGGCAGACAATTAAGCTATGCGCATTGCGATTGTACACAGCAACCCCGACAGCATAAAACAGCTTAAGCAGTTAATATGCGACCTTGGATACAACGTCAGCTGGAGCAGCGAAACCGGCCACCAGGCATTACTAAGTCATCAGCAGGATAAACCAGACCTGTTACTGATATCACTTGAAATCACCGACATGAGCGGCAGTGAATTAATCCAGCAGATCATGCGGGATACCACTGCGACCATTATCGCGACCTGCCCTTCGGTTAAAGATAATACCGCCAGGGTATTTCAGGCCATGTCCTACGGTGCACTGGATGCACTATCGGAACCACGTGCAGATAATGAAGCCTCACTCAATGATTTCAAAAACAAGCTCAGCAATATTAAAAAACTGCACGACAGCGCCAACCGTATCCCCAGACCTAAAAGCAAACCTTCATCTGCAAACACTACGCTGGTGGCGATTGGCGCATCCACTGGTGGCCCGGCCGCATTGCTCCCGGCACGGAGAACGGCATACCCGCGATCACTCTGGACATCATGCCCACGATTCTTTCTCTCGCCGGCGTCGCGCCGTTGCGGGAACGAGCGCTCGATGGC